>NZ_JMQR01000096.1:0-11630 GCF_000698025.1 Brevundimonas sp. EAKA
CGGTCCACCTGGCGGGCGCACAGTTCGGCCCAGGCCGGCTGGCCCTGTTCGGCGACATAGAGGACATAGTCGTGGCCGTCCTCGACCCGGCTGAACCATTCGGCGGCCGAGGTCAGGGCCGACTGGTCGATGACCCGGCAGGTGAAGCCCATGGCCTGGATCGCGGCGGCGATCCGTTCGACGAAGGCGCGGATCGGACGGGGGCGGGCCGAGACGAAGCCGAAGACGCTGGGTTCGGCCGCGCCGCCCGCCCGCTCGCGGGCGCGGTGGATCATCAGCCGCGACAGTTCGACCATCAGGTCCGGCTCGGTCCGGGCGGCCTCGAAGAAGGCTTCGCGCGGCAGGGCCAGGATTTCGGTGTCGCGCAGGGCCACGACGTCGGCGGTGTGCGGCGTCCCCGCCAGCATGGCCATTTCACCGACCGGCTCGCCGGGACGCACGACGCCGAGCAGATGGACGGGCTGATCCGGTTCGCTGTGGAAGACGCCCAGACGGCCCGAACGGACCAGATACAGGGTGTCTGACGGATCCCCCGCCGTGAACAGCCGCTCGCCCCCGGTCAGGGCGAACCAACTGGCCCGATCGATCATCGGCCCCTCGAAGATGCGCGACAGGGCCGAGGCGAGGGTGTCGGAACGAAGCGGAGCCATGAGGGGATTGTCCGATCAGGCCGCCGGCTTCACGTCCAGAAGTTCGACCGAGAAGCGCAGGGTCGAGTTGGGCGGCAGTTCGTCGCCGCCGACCCAGCGGCCGCCGTAGCCGAGCGAGGCGGGGATGACGAACTCATAGATCTCGCCCACGCGCATCAGGGCGACGCCCTCGGTCCAGCCCTTGATGACGCGGTTCAGCGGGAACTCGGCCGGCGCGTTGCGGGCGTAGGAGCTGTCGAACTCGCGTCCGTCGATGAAGGTGCCGCGATAGTGGACCTTGACCGTGTCGGTGGCCGACGGCTGGGCGCCCTCGGGATGAGCCTTGCCGACGCGACGGTACTGCAGGCCGCTTTCGGTCGTGGTCCAGCCGCGCCGGGCGCCGTTCCAGGCCAGATAGGCGGTGTTGCCCGCGTCCCAGGCCTGTTGCGGCGTCAGAGAGGCCTGACCCTCCACCTCGGCGGCGGCGCGGGCGGCGGCCGAGGCGGTCTCGGCGTAGGTGACGGGCTGGCCGCGCGAGGCGCAGGCGGCGAGCGAGAGAGCGGCGAGCAGGGGGAGGGCGATGCGAGTCATAAGGCGACGCTAGCAGGGTGTCACGCTGTGCGGCAGAGGGATTTTCCCTTCTCCCGTTGGGAGAAGGTGGCCCGAAGGGCCGGATGAGGGGGCGCCGGTGGGCCAACTCGCACCATCTTGCCCCTCACCCTTTCGCGCTAAGGACGATCGCTGACGCTCTCGTGCGCTCAAGCCCTCTCCCGGCGGGAGAGGGTTCACAGGCCTAGCGCCGCCGCGACCCTGGTCTGGAAGTCGGGCTGTTCGCCGACGTCGTTGTGGCCGGCCTGAGGGAAGCTGAGGTGCTCGACCTTGACGCCTTCGGCCTCAAGTTCTCGGGCCAGGCGGCGACTGAGCGACGCCGGCAGGGTGTCGTCGCGGCCCGCCTCCAGCACCACCACCTTGCCGGAGTAGCCCTGAAGCGCGGCCGGGATGTCGATGTCGTTCAGATTGGGGGCGATGTGGATCCGTACGAAGGGGCGCGCCCAGCCGACCATGGTGTCCACGGCGGCGCGGGTGCTGGGGGTCGTCGTCTCCAGCACCAGGGCGTCGGCGGGCATATATTGAGCGGCCTGGGCGCAGACGGGGCCGCCCAGGGAATGGCCCCAGGCGATCAGCTTGCGGCCCTCGGCGTCGGCCTGGGCGCGGGCGGCGTCGGCGACGGCCGTGCCGGCGGCCATAAAGCTCGCGTAGTCCGCCTGGCCCGCCGTGCCGCCATAGCCGGGATAGTCGAACATCAGGGCGTCGCCGAACGGCGCCAGCTTGGCGGCGGTCCTGCCCGCGCCGGCGCTGCGCCGGAAGAGATTGCCGCCGCAGAACAGGATCAGGGGCGCGTCGGCGCGACCGGTCCGAACGCGGGTGACGCCCACGGTTCCGCCCGAATAGGGAAGGCTGAGGACGTCGGCCTCAAAACCCATGGGGATGTCGGCGGGCAGGGTGATCTTCTCGGCGGCCAGCCGGGTGTCGGGATAGAAGAAGGCGTCCTCCGGGACGTTCATCGACAGACAGCCGGACAGCAGAACGGCGGCGGCCAGGATCGTAAGGCGTCGGTGCATGTTTCGCGCTCCCCTGGAACGATCATGCGGAGGTCGCCGGGGTTGTCAATCGGGTGCGTAGGCGCCGGTTTCTCCATGCCGTCGTCTGGTTCCCGAAAAACTGCGACCCAGGTCTTTATTTCGCCGTGGAAGCGAGTATATGTCCGCGTTCCGCAACACTCCTAAAGAGTCTGCGCGCAAGCGCCGAGGCCCGGTCCGTCGCCCTCCGACCGGAGCGAAGGCGCGGCTCCTTCCCCAGGGAGCCGGTACATTTCAGGCGTCCTGGCCCGGCAGCGGGCCGAGGGTGGACGCCGAAAACCTGGCTGCGGACGCTTAAAACGCGCGCCGTGGCTGCTGCATTTCACGCGCGATTTCCCCGGATTGCGCGCCATGGGAAACACTAAATGACTGACGTCGCCCACGATCTCGCCATCAACGGTCAGATCGCTTCCGCCACTTCGTTCACCGGCAAGAAGCGCATCCGCAAATCCTTCGGGCGCATCCCCGAAGCGGTCGCGATGCCGAACCTGATCGAGGTCCAGCGCGCCTCCTACGAACAGTTCCTGCAACGCGAGGTCCGTCCGGGCCAGCGCAAGGAGCAGGGCATCGAGGCGGTCTTCAAGTCGGTGTTCCCGATCAAGGACTTCAACGAACGCGCCATCCTGGAATACGTCTCGTACGAGTTCGAGGATCCGAAGTACGACGTTGAAGAGTGCATCCAGCGCGACATGACCTATGCCGCGCCGCTGAAGGTCAAGCTGCGGCTGATCGTGTTCGAGACCGACGAGGAAACGGGAGCCCGTTCGGTCAAGGACATCAAGGAGCAGGACGTCTACATGGGCGACATCCCGCTCATGACGGACAAGGGCACCTTCATCGTCAACGGCACCGAGCGCGTGATCGTCTCGCAGATGCACCGTTCGCCGGGCGTCTTCTTCGACCACGACAAGGGCAAGACGCACAGCTCGGGCAAGCTGCTGTTCGCCGCCCGCGTGATCCCGTACCGCGGTTCGTGGCTCGACTTCGAGTTCGACGCCAAGGACGTGGTCTACGTCCGCATCGACCGCCGCCGCAAGCTGCCGGCCACGACCTTCCTGATGGGTCTGGGCATGGACGGCGAAGAAATCCTGAAGACCTTCTACGAGACCGTGCCTTACGAGAAGCGCGGCGAGGGCTGGGTCACGCCGTACAAGGCCGAGCGCTGGCGCGGTGTGAAGCCGGAGTTCGATCTGGTCGACGCCGACACCGGCGAAGTGATCGCCCAGGCCGGCCAGAAGATCAGCGCCCGCGCCGCCAAGAAGCTGGGCGACACCACGACCTCGCTGTCGCTGGCCGCCGACGCTCTGGTCACCAAGTATCTGGCCAATGACGCCGTCAACTTCGAAACCGGCGAGATCTTCGCCGAGGCCGGCGACGAGCTGGACGCCCCGACCATCGAAGTGCTGGAGCAAAACGGCTTCACCACCATCGAGGTGCTGGACATCGACCACGTCACGGTCGGCGCCTACATGCGCAACACCCTGCGCATCGACAAGAACGACACCCGCGAGGACGCCCTGTTCGACGTCTATCGCGTGATGCGTCCGGGCGAGCCGCCCACCCCGGAAGCCGCCGACAACATGTTCAACTCGCTGTTCTTCGACAGCGAACGCTATGACCTGTCGGCCGTCGGCCGGGTCAAGATGAACATGCGCCTGGAGACCCCCGAGGTTTCCGACGAGATCCGCGTCCTGCGCAAGGACGACGTGCTGAAGGTGCTGCAGATCCTGGTCGGCCTGAAGGACGGCCGCGGCGAGATCGACGACATCGACAACCTGGGCAACCGCCGGGTCCGTTCGGTCGGCGAACTGCTGGAAAACCAGTACCGCGTCGGCCTGCTGCGGATGGAGCGCGCCATCAAGGAGCGCATGTCCTCGGTCGATATCGACACGGTCATGCCGCACGACCTGATCAACGCCAAGCCGGCCGCCGCTGCGGTTCGCGAGTTCTTCGGTTCGTCGCAGCTGTCGCAGTTCATGGACCAGACGAACCCGCTGTCGGAAATCACCCACAAGCGTCGCCTTTCGGCGCTTGGCCCGGGCGGTCTGACGCGCGAGCGCGCGGGCTTCGAAGTCCGCGACGTTCACCCGACCCACTACGGCCGCATCTGCCCGATCGAAACGCCGGAAGGCCCGAACATCGGCCTGATCAACTCGCTGGCCACCCACGCGCGCGTCAACAAGTACGGCTTCATCGAGAGCCCGTACCGTCGCGTGAAGGACGGCGTGGCCCAGAACGAGGTGGTCTACATCTCGGCCATGGAAGAGTCGAAATACACGATCGCCCAGGCCAACATCGAACTGAAGAACGGCAGCATCGTCGAGGACCTGGTCCCCGGCCGGATCAACGGCGAATCCCAGCTGCTGAACCGCGACGCCGTGGACATGATGGACGTGTCGCCGAAGCAGGTCGTTTCGGTCGCCGCCGCCCTGATCCCCTTCCTGGAAAACGATGACGCCAACCGCGCACTGATGGGCGCGAACATGCAACGTCAGGCCGTGCCTTTGGTGCAGTCGGACGCGCCGCTGGTCGGCACCGGCATGGAAGCGGTCGTGGCCGTGGACTCCGGCGCCGTCGTGGTCGCCCGTCGTGAAGGCGTCGTCGAACAGATCGACGGCACCCGGATCGTCGTGCGCGCCACCGGCGACGTGGACGCCGCCCGTTCGGGCGTCGACATCTACCGCCTGTCGAAGTTCCAGCGTTCGAACCAGTCGACCTGCATCAACCAGCGCCCGATCGTGCGCGTGGGCGATCAGGTCAAGGCCGGCGACGTCATCGCCGACGGCCCCTCGACGGACCTGGGCGAACTGGCCCTGGGCCGCAACGCCCTCGTCGCCTTCATGCCCTGGAACGGCTACAACTTCGAAGACTCCATCCTGATCTCGGAGCGCATCGTGCGCGACGACGTCTTCACCTCCATCCACCTCGAGGAATTCGAAGTGATGGCGCGTGATACGAAGTTGGGCCCGGAGGAAATCACCCGCGACATCCCCAACGTCGGCGAGGAAGCCCTGCGCAACCTCGACGAAGCAGGCATCGTGGCCATCGGCGCCGAGGTCCAGCCGGGCGACATCCTGGTCGGCAAGGTGACGCCGAAGGGCGAAAGCCCGATGACCCCGGAAGAGAAGCTGCTGCGCGCCATCTTCGGCGAGAAGGCTTCGGACGTCCGTGACACCTCCCTGCGCCTGCCGCCCGGCGTCGCCGGCACGATCGTTGACGTTCGCGTCTTCAACCGTCACGGCGTGGACAAGGACGAGCGCGCCATGGCGATCGAACGCGCCGAGATCGAACGCTTGGGCAAGGACCGCGACGATGAGCTCAAGATCCTTGAGCGCAACGTCTATGGCCGCCTGAAGCCGCTGATCCTGGGCAAGAACGCCGTCTCGGGCCCGAAGGGCATCGGCCGCGGCGAACTGACCGAAGAGAAGCTGGCCGAGGTCAGCCGTGGTCTGTGGTGGCAGATCGCCCTGGACGACGAGAAGGCCATGGGCGAGCTGGAGGCGATGAAGCGCCAGTTCGAGGATGCGCGTAAGCAACTGGACCGTCGTTTCGAAGACAAGGTCGAGAAGCTGCAACGCGGCGACGAACTGCCCCCCGGCGTGATGAAGATGGTCAAGGTCTTCGTGGCCGTGAAGCGCAAGCTTCAGCCCGGCGACAAGATGGCCGGCCGTCACGGCAACAAGGGCGTCATCTCCAAGATCCTGCCGATCGAGGACATGCCGCACCTGGAAGACGGCACCCACGTGGACGTCGTTCTGAACCCGCTGGGCGTGCCTTCGCGCATGAACATCGGCCAGATCTTCGAAACCCACCTGGGTTGGGCCGCCGCCGGCCTGGGCAAGCAGATCTCCGGTCTGCTGGAAGCCTGGCAGCAGGGTGGTCAGAAGCAGGCCCTGATCGATCGTCTGACGCATATCTACGGCCCGGAAACCCCGCTGCCGCAGGATGAGGAAGAGCTGATCGAACTGGCGAAGAACCTGTCCAAGGGCGTGCCCTTCGCGACCCCGGTCTTCGACGGTGCGCACATCGGCGACATCGAACGCCTGCTGGAAGAGGCGGGGCTGAACAAGTCGGCCCAGTCGATCCTGTACGACGGTCAGACCGGTGAGCAGTTCAAGCGTCCGGTCACGGTCGGCTACATCTATATGCTGAAGCTGCACCACCTGGTCGACGACAAGATCCACGCCCGCTCCATCGGCCCGTACTCGCTCGTCACCCAGCAGCCGCTGGGCGGCAAGGCGCAGTTCGGCGGTCAGCGCTTCGGGGAAATGGAGGTCTGGGCTCTGGAAGCCTACGGCGCCGCCTACACCCTGCAGGAGATGCTGACGGTGAAGTCCGACGACGTGGCCGGCCGGACCAAGGTCTACGAGGCCATCGTCCGCGGCGACGACAGCTTCGAGGCCGGCATTCCCGAGAGCTTCAACGTGCTCATCAAGGAAATGCGTTCGCTGGGTCTGAACGTGGAGCTGGAGAATTCGTGAGGCGTGACGCGTGAGTCGTGACTGGGCCGACGCCCGTCACGACTCACCAATCACCAATCACGGCGCTGTTCTCCCTCTGAATAATTTTCGCGGCTCTAGCCGCAGCAAGGAACCAAGATGAACCAGGAAGTCCTGAACATCTTCAACCCGGTCCCGGTCACCCCGACCTTCGACCAGATCAAGATCGCCCTGGCCTCGCCGGAGAAGATCCGCTCGTGGTCGTTCGGCGAGATCAAGAAGCCGGAAACCATCAACTACCGCACGTTCAAGCCCGAGCGTGACGGCCTGTTCTGCGCCCGTATCTTTGGCCCGACCAAGGACTACGAATGCCTGTGCGGCAAGTACAAGCGCATGAAGTACAAGGGCATCATCTGCGAGAAGTGCGGCGTCGAAGTCACCCTGGCCCGCGTTCGCCGCGAGCGCATGGGTCACATCGACCTGGCCGCCCCGGTCGCCCACATCTGGTTCCTGAAGTCGCTGCCGTCGCGCATCTCGCTGATGCTGGACATGGCGCTGAAGGACGTCGAGCGCGTCCTGTATTTCGAGAACTACATCGTCACCGAGCCGGGCCTGACCCCGCTGAAGCAGAACCAGCTGCTGACGGAAGACGAATTCTATCGCTACCAGGAAGAGTTCGGCGATGACGGCTTCACCGCCGAGATCGGCGCCGAGGCCGTCCGCAACCTGCTGATGGGCATCGACCTGCACGCCGAGGCTGAAAAGCACCGCGGCGAACTGGCCGACAGCCCGTCGGAAATGAAGGCCAAGAAGGCGTCCAAGCGCCTGAAGCTGATCGAGGCCTTCCTGGAATCGGGCAACAAGCCCGAGTGGATGATCCTGACCATCGTGCCGGTCATCCCGCCGGAACTGCGTCCGCTGGTGCCGCTGGACGGCGGTCGTTTCGCGACCTCCGACCTGAACGACCTGTATCGCCGCGTCATCAACCGGAACAACCGCCTGAAGCGCCTCATGGAGCTGCGGGCGCCGGACATCATCATCCGTAACGAAAAGCGGATGCTGCAAGAGTCCGTCGATGCGCTGTTCGACAACGGCCGTCGCGGTCGCGTCATCACGGGCGCCAACAAGCGTCCGCTGAAGTCGCTGGCCGACATGCTGAAGGGCAAGCAAGGCCGCTTCCGTCAGAACCTTCTGGGCAAGCGCGTCGACTATTCGGGCCGTTCGGTCATCACCGTCGGTCCCGAGCTGAAGCTGCACGAGTGCGGCCTGCCCAAGAAGATGGCGCTGGAGCTGTTCAAGCCGTTCATCTACGCGCGCCTTGACGCCAAGGGCCTGTCGGGCACCGTCAAACAGTCCAAGCGCATGGTCGAGCGCGAACAGCCCGCCGTCTGGGACATCCTGGACGAGGTCATCCGCGAACACCCGGTCCTGCTGAACCGCGCGCCGACGCTTCACCGTCTGGGCATCCAGGCGTTCGAACCCAAGCTGATCGAGGGCAAGGCCATCCGCCTGCACCCGCTGGTCTGTACGGCGTTCAACGCCGACTTCGACGGCGACCAGATGGCTGTGCACGTCCCGCTGAGCCTCGAGGCCCAGCTGGAAGCGCGCGTCCTGATGATGTCGACCAACAACATCCTGTCGCCCGCCAACGGCAAGCCGATCATCGTGCCGTCGCAGGACATCGTCCTGGGTCTGTACTACCTGTCGCTGGTCAAGGACGGCGAGCCGGGTGAAGGCAAGCTGTTCGCCAATATGGGCGAGATCGACGCGGCGCTGGACGCCAAGGTCGTGACCCTGCACAGCCGCATCAAGGCGCGCTGGACGGAACAGGACGCCGAAGGCAAGGAGGTGACCAAGGTCATCGACACCACGCCGGGCCGGATGAAGCTGGGCGCCCTGCTGCCGCGCAACCCGAACGTCGGCTATCGCCTGCTCGAGAAGAACCTGACCAAGAAGGAAATCGGCAATCTGATCGACGTGGTCTATCGCCACTGCGGTCAGAAGGCGACGGTGATCTTCGCCGACCAGATGATGGGCCTGGGCTTCCGCGAAGCCGCCAAGGCCGGCATTTCGTTTGGCAAGGACGACATCGTCATCCCGGCGAAGAAGGCCGAACTGGTCGCCGAAACCCGCACCCAGGTGGAGGAGTACGAGCAACAGTACGCCGACGGCCTGATCACGCGCGGCGAGAAGTACAACAAGGTCGTCGACGCCTGGGCCAAGGCCACGGACCGGATCGCCGACGCCATGATGGGCGAGATCGCGCAGCCGCGCGTGCTGATCGAGGGTGAAAACCCCGACATCAACTCGGTCTTCATGATGGCCAACTCCGGCGCCCGGGGTTCGCAGGCGCAGATGAAGCAACTGGGCGGCATGCGCGGCCTGATGGCCAAGCCCTCCGGCGAGATCATCGAGACGCCGATCACCTCGAACTTCAAGGAAGGCCTGACCGTCCTTGAATACTTCAACTCCACCCACGGCGCCCGTAAGGGTCTGGCCGACACCGCGCTGAAGACCGCCAACTCGGGTTATCTGACCCGTCGTCTGGTGGACGTGGCGCAGGACTCGATCGTCACCGAGGACGACTGCGGCTCGACGCGCGGGATCACCCTGCGCGCGGTCATGGAAGGCGGCGACGTCCTGGTCTCGCTGGGCGCCCGCATCCTGGGTCGCTATGCGGCCGAGGACATCAAGGAGCCGGGCACGGACACCGTCCTGTTCCCCGCCGACACCTATCTGGTGGAAGAAGTGGTCGAGGCGGTCGACGCCGCCGGCGTTCAGTCGGTCAAGGTCCGTTCGGCCCTGACCTGCGAGGCGGAAGCCGGCATCTGCGCCCACTGCTACGGGCGTGACCTGGCGCGCGGCACCAATGTCAATATCGGCGAAGCGGTCGGCGTCATCGCCGCCCAGTCCATCGGCGAGCCGGGCACCCAGCTGACGATGCGGACCTTCCACATCGGCGGTACGGCGCAGGTGGCGGAAACCTCCTTCATGGAGGCGACCAACGCCGGCGTGGCCAAGATCACCGGCCCGACCGTCACCGCCGCCCACGGCGACCTGGTGGCGATGAGCCGCAACGTCATCGTGACCGTGGTCGTGGA
Organism: Brevundimonas sp. EAKA; assembly: GCF_000698025.1. Taxonomy (NCBI): domain Bacteria; kingdom Pseudomonadati; phylum Pseudomonadota; class Alphaproteobacteria; order Caulobacterales; family Caulobacteraceae; genus Brevundimonas; species Brevundimonas sp. EAKA. Next base: position 9,810 of record NZ_JMQR01000096.1, read on the forward strand.
CGGCAAGGACCGCGAGACCCACAAGGCGCCTTACGGCGCTCGGATCCGGGTCAAGGAAGGCAGCGAGGTCAAGAAGAACCAACGTCTGGCCGAGTGGGACCCCTACACCACCCCGATCCTGACGGAAGTCGGCGGCCTGATCCGCTTCGAGGATCTGGTCGAAGGCCTGTCGGTCAAGGAAGAAACCGACGAAGCGACGGGCATCGCCCAGCGCGTCGTCAGCGACTGGCGCGCCAGCCCGCGGGGTTCGGACCTGCGTCCGGCCATGGGTGTCACCCTGGGCGACGCCTACGCCAAGCTGGCCTCGGGCTCTGACGCCCGTTACCTGCTGCCCGTGGGCGCGGTTCTGTCCGTGTCGAACGGCGACGAGGTCAAGCCGGGCGAGATCATCGCCCGCGTCCCGACCGAAGGCGCCAAGACCCGCGACATCACCGGCGGTCTGCCGCGCGTCGCCGAACTGTTCGAAGCCCGCCGTCCCAAGGACTGCGCGGTCATCGCCGAGATGGATGGTCGCGTCGAATTCGGTCGCGACTACAAGAACAAGCGCCGCATCAAGATCACGCCGGAAGTCAACGCCGACGGCGTGCAGGGCGAACCGGTCGAGTTCCTGATCCCGAAGGGCAAGCACATCTCCGTCCACGACGGCGATCTGATCCAGAAGGGCGACTACATCATCGACGGCAACCCGGATCCGCACGATCTGCTGCGCATCCAGGGCGTCGAGGCTCTGGCCGAGTATCTGGTGAACGAAGTGCAGGAGGTCTACCGACTGCAAGGCGTGCCGATTAACGACAAGCACATCGAGGTCATCGTCCGTCAGATGCTGCAGAAGGTCGAAGTCCTGGATTCGGGTGAAACCACCCTGATCCGCGGCGACACCGTCGAAGTGGCCGAAGCCGTTCTGGAAAACCTGAAGGTCGAGAAGCGCGGCGGCCGTCAGGCCACCACCCAGCCCGTCCTGCTGGGCATCACCAAGGCGTCGCTGCAGACCCGCAGCTTCATCTCGGCGGCGTCCTTCCAGGAGACCACCCGCGTCCTCACCGACGCCTCGGTCCACGGCAAGAAGGACATGCTGGAAGGCCTGAAGGAAAACGTCATCGTCGGCCGCCTGATCCCGGCCGGTACGGGCGCCTATCTGCGGGCCCTGCAGAAGATCGCCAACGATCGCGACGCCGAGCTGACGCAAGCCCGCGAAGACGCGATCGAGCCGTTGCCGGCCGATCTGCAACTGGAGCTGGAGAGCAGCGAAGGCTGATCTCCGGGTTCGGATGTGATGAAATGAAGAGGGCGGCGCCGGCGACGGCGCCGCCCTTTTTTCTATTCGTCCTTCCCGCCGATCTGCAGACCGCCGATGCTAGCCGAAAGGCCCTGAGGGCGGCGTTCGCCCCGGTTGATCGTCGTCTCTGCGCCCTGGCGCATGTCCACGCCCGGTACGTCGGGCAATTGCGCCCCGGCGCAGCCTGTACCGAAGTTGGATCCTGGGCAGTCCGCCGGGCCGACCACGCCGACGCCGCCGGACAGGGGGCGACGCTTGGCTTCCCATTCCGCCAGACGGCGAGCGCCCTCGCGGGCGAAGGCGGCGTCGCGCTGGGGATTGCCTGAGCCGGTGATCGGGGCGGCGTTCTCGCCGCGCCGGGCGAACGCGTCACGGCAATGGCGACGTTCGGCGTCGTTCAACAGGTCGGGCGAGGCGCAGCCGGGCAGGCCCTGGCGCAGCGACCGCGCCATGGCCCCGGACCGATTGGCGGGATCCACGCGCCAGACGTCGGCCGGCGGCGGCGCGCCGTGCGGCGCCGGGGCGGCGAGACGGGGACGCAGAGG
>NZ_JMQR01000097.1:0-11523 GCF_000698025.1 Brevundimonas sp. EAKA
CCAGATCACCGCGCGGCAGGAACTCGAGGCGGCCCAGACCGTCCTGGCCGAGGCCGAGGCGGAAGCTCGCCGGACGTCGTCCGCCGCCGCCGCCGCCCGGGTCTCGGGCGACGACCGCAGCTTCTGGGTCACTGACAGCGGCTTGTCCGACGCCAGGATCGTCGAGGCCCTGGGCGAGGCCGGACTGGCCGCCGAACCCCTGGCGGCGGCGGGCGGCTTGAAGCTGTTCCTATTGGCAGGCTATGTGCAGGCCGAGGACGGACGGCTGAGCGCGGCCCCCGGCCGCCTGACCGGCGTCATCGGCGCCGCGCCCGTCTTCTGACTTCCCCTCATCTTCCGAGTTCAAGGCTTCCCATGACCGACGCGCCCCAAGGACCCCAGGCAAAGCCCGGCATCCTCGACATCGCCCCCTATGTCGGCGGCAAGTCGTCCATCGCCGGTGTCGCCGAGCCGATGAAACTGTCCTCGAACGAGAACATGCTGGGCGCCGGCGAGAAGGCGCGCGCGGCCTATGAGGCGGCGATCAAGAACATTCACATCTACCCGGACGGTCGGGCGACCAAGTTGCGCGATGCGGTGGCGGACAAGCACGGGCTGGAGCCCGAGCGGCTGATCTTCGGCAATGGCTCGGACGAGGTCTTCGCCTTGCTGAACCAGACCTATCTGACGGCGGGCGACAACATCGTCTGCGGCCAGTACGGCTTCCTGGCCTATCGGATCAGCGCCCTGGGCTGCGAGGCCCAGGTCAAGCTGGCGCCCGAGCCCAACTTCAAGGCCGAGGTCGACGCCTTGCTGGCCCAGGTCGATGAGCGGACCAAGATCGTCTATGTCTCCAACCCGTCGAACCCGACCGGCAGCTACAACACCGGCGAGGAGATCCGCCGCCTGCACGCGGCCCTTCCGGCTCATGTGATCCTGGTGGTCGATGAAGCCTATGCCGAATATGTGACCGAGGCCGACTGGGAGACCGCCTTCCCGCTGGCCAAGGCGGCCGAAAACATCGTCGTGACCCGCACCTTCTCCAAGATCCACGGCCTCGGCGGTTTGCGCATCGGCTTCGGCTATGCGCCGCTGAAGGTGGCCGAAGCCATCGACCGCATCCGCCTTCCGTTCAACGTCTCCGTGCCGGGGCTGGAGGCGGCGACCGCCGCCCTGTTCGACGAGGCGCACCAGACGGCCTCGCGTGAGCTGGTGTCGAACTGGAAGCCGCGCCTGACCCAGGCCCTGCGCGGGTTTGGCCTTGAGGTCCTGCCCAGCGCCGGAAACTTCGTGCTGGTCGTGTTCGACGGGGCCGAACGGGCCGCCGCCGCCAATGATTATCTGAACACACGGGGCATCATCGTGCGGCCGGTCGGCGGCTACGGCCTGCCCCAGGCCCTGCGCATCACCATCGGCACGGAAGACCAGAACCGCGCCGTCATCGACGCGCTGAGCGAGTTCGCGGCGACCTGATCGGTCGCCGTCTGTTCCTCAGCCGCCGAAGCGGCGGGCGAAGAAGACGCCCGTGCGGAGGGTGTCGTCTTCCTGGGACAGGGGGCTGTCGGCCACGTCGCCCAGGCGTCGTTCATAGTTGACCAGGGCGCCGGCGCCCCATTTGTCGTTGATCGGGACCAGCAGGAACAGGCTGGCGCCGGCGCCTTGCAGGCCGCTGCCCGGCGAATAGGCGTCGATGCCGTTGCGGGCGGCCTCGGCGGTGCTGACGCCATAATAGGCGTCGGCCAGCTTGGCGTCGCCGCCGCGCGCATAGATCGAGACATTCATCAGGCCGATCGGCGTCACGCGCTGGTGGCCGACCGAGGCGTAGTATTCCGTACCCTCGCTGACGTCCGACACGTCGCGGCTGACCCGGCCGCCGACCACGATATTGCCGGGCAGGCGTTTGAAGGCGTAGGCGGCCACGTCGGCGCCGAAGTCGGGACGATCCAGGTCCAGACCCTCGATGTCTTCGGGCGAGAAGCGCGGACGCAGTTGCAGGCCGGCGCGGAAGTCGTCGGTCTTGATCGCGTTCCAGCCCAGACCGTCGATGGCGCTCAGATAGACGACGTCGCGGTAATTGGCGGACACCCAGGGCACGACCCGGGTCTCGGAGCCCGTGTCGCCGCCGCTGTCCTTGCTGTAGAGGGCGCCGACGCCGAGATCGACGGTCCAGCCGTCGGGCACGGGGCGCATCTGCTCATAGGGCTGGGACTGGGCAAGGGCTGAGCCGGCGAAGGCGGTTGCGGCGGCGGCTGTCAGGGCCAGGGTGCGCAAGGACATTTGGAGCTTTCTCGTACGGAATAGGTCAGTCCATACGTTCGAGCTGGGCCTTTGGCTCCAGCAGGGCCGCAGATGCCGTCTCTATGCGACTTTCCAGCAACGCCATCATCGCCCCGCGCTTCAGGCCGGCGGGGATCGGCTCCAGGAATTCGAACACCACCTTGCCCGGATAGCGGCGGAATCCATGGGCCGGCCAGTGGACGCCGGAGTTGGTGGCGACCGGCCAGCAGGGGCCTTCCAGATCGCGATAGATGGCCGCGACGCCGGGCTTGTAGTCGCCGGGCACGCCGGGATCATTGCGCGTGCCCTCGGGGAAGATGACGATCTGGCGGCCTTCGGACAGGCGTTCGCGCGCCTGGCGGGTCATGTTCTTCAGCGCCTTGGCGTGGCCGGCGCGGTCCACAGCGATCATCTTGGCCTTCCAGGCGAACCAGCCGAAGAAGGGCAGGGGCATCAGCTCCTTCTTCATCACGAAACAGGCGTCGGGCAGGACGGCCAGCAGGGCGACGATGTCCAGCATCCCCTGGTGTTTCGACGCGATCAGGGCGGCGCCCGACGGGGCGTGCTCCAGCCCCCGCACCTCGACCTTGACCCCTGCGATCCAGCGCAGGCCGAACAGGACGATCTTCGCCCACAGTTTGCAGACGCCCTGCACATAACGGTGCGGCGCAAGCAGGATGGGCGACAGGCCGACGGCGACGATCGGCATCGACAGATAGAGCCAGGCGGTGAAGAGCAGGGAACGCAGGGTGTTCACTTAGGCAGGGGCCTTTTCGGCGGAGGGTTCGGACGCGGGGGCGACGCGGCTGAGGCGGCGAATCCCCTCGCGGCCCAGGGCGGCGAGATATTTCATATATTCCAGCGTCATGCGCCGCGCCGTCACCGTCGCGCGCCACCAGTGGCGGTTGTCCAGCGAGGGGGTCGAGACAGCGTAGGGAGTCAGTTTCACGCCCGGCAGCTGGCCCCGGATCTCCACCAGCGAGCGCGGCATATGATAGTCGGAGGTGACGACGATCAGGTCGTCATAGCCCTTGGACCGGGCCCAGGCCGCGATTTCCTGGGCGTTGCCGACGGTGTCCTCGGCCTCGAAGCCCAGATCGACGCAGCAGTTGAACAGACGGCTGGAGCCCGGCGTCAGCTCACGCAGTTCACGGCGGCGGACCTCGCGGTTGACGCCCGAAATCAGCACGCGCTGACCCTTGCCCTGCTCCAGCAGGCGGATGGCGGCGTTGACCCTCTCGGCCGACGGACCGGTCAGGGCCACGATGGCGTCGGCCTGAGCGGGATCTTCGGCGGGCGTCAGTTCGCGCACCCGATGGGCGAAGGCGAACAGGCCGACCAGCCAGATCAGGGCGACAATGCCGATGACGACGAGCAGCCTCATCCCTACCCCCGACCTGAACCCAGAACCTGCATGGCGGCGAATCTGGCCGCGACAAGCGCCACCGTAGCCGCCAGCAGCGGACATGGCGAGAGCAGCAGCAGGTCGCCCCAGGTCACGGGCAGGGCCTGGGTCAGACCGTCCGATCCGCCCAGGAACCGCAGGAAGGCCAGGAGCAGCCCCGCCAGCCCCGCCCCAATGGCCCCGGCCCCGGCTGCGATCAGGGCGAAGCGGCGCTGAAACAGCCAGGCGATGCGGCCGTCGGTCGCGCCGTTCAGGCTCAGGGTCTCGATCACCCCGCGCCCGGCGGCCAGGCCGGCGCGGGTGGCGTAGGCGATGGCGGCGGCGGCGGCGAAGGCCGTGGCCAGGAAGGCGGCGCCGGCCAGGGCGGTGATCAGGGCGGCCGAACGTTCGACCTCGCCGCGCCAAAGGCTGTGGTCGTCGACCGTGGCGTCCAGCCCGGCCTCGGCCAGGGCGCGGCTGAGGCTGACCGCGCTGGCGGGGGCGTTCGGGTTCAGCCGCACCGTGACCAGATGGGGCAGGGGCAGGTCGGGCAGGACGGCGTCGCCCAGCCAGGGCCGCAGCAGATCCTCGGCCGCCTTGCGATCCAGGGCCGCCGCCTCCTCGACCCCGGCGACGCCGGACAGGGTCTCGGCGGCGCGGGCGGCGGCGGTGTCGCCGGTCTCGCCGACGCGGGGGCGGACCTGCACCGTCGCCTCGGACCCGAGCTGACGCGCCCAGCCGTGGGCGGCGCGGTCGGCGGCCGAGGCGGCGACGGCGGCCAGACAGGCCAGGAAGCACAGGACGGCGATGACGGTCATCAGCCAGGGCTCGCCGGCGGCCGCCGGGGGCAGCAGGCCGGGACGTCCCCGTGAAAGCCGGAAGTCGGAAAGGCGGATCATGCGGCGGCTCGGGCGGCTTCGGTCAGCCGGCCCTGGTCGAGCCGCAGGACCTGGGCGCCCGAGCGCTCGGCCAAGGCCTGGTCATGGCTGGCGATCAGGACGGTGGCGCCCAGCCGGTTCAGCGACTGGAACAGGCGCAGCAGCTTTTCGGCCATGACGGCGTCCACGCTGCCCGTCGGCTCGTCGGCGACGATCAGGCCGGGGCGGGTGATGACGGCGCGGGCGATGGCCAGCCGCTGTTTCTCGCCCCCGGACAGGGCCGGGGGGCGGGCGTCCATCCGGCGGCCCAGGCCGACCCATTTCAGCATTTCCTCCACATCGGCGGCGTAGTCGGCTTCGTGCCCGCCCGCCAGCCGCAGGGGCAGGGCGGCGTTGTCGAAGGCGGACAGGTGGTCCAGCAGGCGGAAATCCTGGAACACCACCCCCATGCGGCGGCGAAAGGCCGGGATGTCGCGCCGGTCGATGTCGGACACATCGGCGCCGAACAGGCGAATGGTCCCCGTGGTCGGCCGATCCACCAGGGTCAGAAGCCGCAGAAGCGAAGACTTTCCGGCGCCGGACGGTCCGGTAAGGAAGTGGAAAGAGCCTCGCGTCAGAATGAGGTTAACGTCTCGCAGCACGTCGGGCGCGTCCGCATAGCCGAAACCCACGCCCGACAGGCGGACGGTCTCGGTCACAGGGGCGGAATCGACGGCGCTGGGTGGCGAGGACGGCATTGAGATTTGTTTCAGGGACAGGGCGCGAAATCGCGCCTTACAGGAGGGGGCGACAGCCTCGCAGTCAGCCACATGATACTGACCTGCCCCGCCTGCGCCACCAGCTATTTCATTCCCGACGACGCCGTGGGCGCGAACGGGCGCAAGGTGCGCTGCAAATCGTGCGGCGAAGTCTGGCGCGCGACCAGCGACGAACCGCTGGAACTGAGCGTCGCGCCCGAACCGCGCGTCATCTCCACGCCCGAGCCGGAACCTGCGCCCGAGCCCGCCAGCCTGGCCGAGACGCCGGCGCCGGAACTGCCCAAGGCCTTTCGCGCCCGCGCCGAACAGCAGCGCCGCCTGCGCCGCGCCGCCACCCACGGCGTGGTGTGGGCGGGCCTGGCCAGCGCCTTTGTCGGCCTGATCGTCTCGGCCTTCCTGTTCCGGATCGAGGTGGTCGAGGCCTTTCCGCGCGCCGCCGCCGCCTATGCCGCAGTCGGGACGCCGGTGAACCCGGTCGGCCTGGACTTCGAGGCGATGACGGCCAAGGAGGTTCCCAATCATCCCGGCATGGTTCTGGTGTCCGGTGCGCTGCGCAATGTGCGCGACGCCGAGATCGTGGCCCCGCCCGTCCGGGTCGCGCTGCTGGACGAGCATGGCGCAGAGGTCGGGTTCAGGATCGTCGCCATCGACGCCGCCCCCGTCCTGCCCGGCAAGGTCCAGGGCTTCGCCGTCCTGATCCCCGATCCCGGCGGTCATGCGGCCGACATCGGGGTCAATTTCGTGACGCCCGACGCGCCTCACGCCAAGCCGGCCGCTGCTCACGCCGCGCCCGCCGAAGCGGCGCCGGCGGCGGATCACGGCGAAGATCATGCTGCGCCTCAGGCGGCTCCTCATGCTGCCCCTGCTCACGAGCCCGATCACGCGCCCGCCGAAACGGGCGGCGGTCATGCGCCGGCGAACGCTCATGCTGAGCTTGCGCCCGCCTCCAACGGCCTGAGATCGGCGGTCGCGCCGGGCGTCGCCGCGCGCAACGCCCAGGCGCCGATCGAGGCCCGACCCATTCGCGTGGTGGACAACGGGCACGGCGAGGCGGTATCCGCCTCGCATGGCTGATCCCTCCCCCAAGCCGACCGTCCTGCTGGCCGAGGCCGACATCGCCCGCGTCGTGGCGGATCTGGCCGCGCGCATCGCTCCGGTTATCGACGACGACACGGTCGCCGCCGTCCTGCTGACCGGCGGTCTGTGGTTCGCCGCCGACCTGACCCGCGCCCTGTCGCGACTGGGCCGTAATGTCCGGTTCGACGCCCTGTGGCTGGCCTCCTACGGCGACGACAAGACCAGCCGGGGCAAGATCGACGTCTATGCCCCGTTCCAGCGGCCCATCGCCGGGCGGCGTGTGCTGATCCTGGACGATGTGTTCGACACCGGCCTGTCCCTGGCCGAGGCGGGACGGATCGCGCGCGAGGCCGGGGCCTCAGAGGTCCTGACCTGCGTCTTCGCCCGCAAGCCCTGGCCCGCGCCGCGCGCCCCCGAGCCGGACTTCGTCGGCTGGGAGGCCCCGGACCGTTTCCTGGTGGGCTACGGACTGGACAACGCCGGCGGATTGCGTGGCCTTCCGGACATCTGCGCGCTGGATTAGAGATCTCAGCGATAGAGAGAGGCGCGATCCAGCGGCAAGCCCGACTTACCGGCGCGTCGCTTCTGGGCCACGGTCTGGTAGACGAGAATGGAGCCGCGTTCGAAGCCCTTGGCGCACATGGCGAAGAATATCAGCCACAGGCGGGTGCGTTCCTCTCCAACCATGGCTATGGCCTCGTCCCTGCGGGCCATCAGGCGGCGGGACCATTCGGCGGTGGTGGCCTGGAAATGTTCGCGCAGGTTCTCGACGTCCAGCACCTCGAAACCCAGGCGGCCGAGGTTGGTTACGGTCATGCCGATGGTGTCCAGCTCTCCGCCCGGGAAGATGAAGCGGCCGATCGTGCGCGTTGCGGTCGTCTGGGGGGTGATGTTGCCGATATCGCGGCCGCCGCGGCGGACGGAGGCCTGGTGGAAATACAGGCCTCCCGGCTTCAGCAGGCGATGCATCTCCAGGAAGTGCCGGTCGTGGTTGGCGAAGCCGACGTGTTCGAACATCTCCACCTGGCTGATGGCGTCGAACCGTCCGGTCATCTCCAGATCGCGATAATCCTTGAGCTCCAGGGTGATCCGGTCCTGCAGGCCGAGGCGGGCGATCTTGGCGTTGGCGAAGGCGAGCTGTTCCTCGGACAGGGTCACGCCGTGGACCTTGACGCCATAGTGCCGGGCCGCCCAGCACGACAGACCGCCCCAGCCGCAGCCGATGTCGAGCAGGGTTTGGCCGGGCTTGAGACGGAGCTTCCTGCAGATGAGGTCCAGCTTGCGGGTCTGAGCGTCCTCCAGCGACTGGTCCGCGTCGGCGTAACAGGCGCTGGAGTAGACCATCTCCGGGTCCAGGAAGAGGCCGTAGAAGTCGTTGCCGACATCATAGTGGAAGGAGATGAAGTCCTTGTCCGTGCGGGCGGACTTGTCCTGACGCTGGCCGGCCTCGCCGGTGGGGTCATAGGCAGCGTCGCCGACGGAGCGCGCGCGGCCCGCCAACAGGAAGGGGATCAACGCGCGCGCGATCAGCCCCTTGTTGACCCGGCGCGGCAGGTGGACGGCGCGGCCATGGTCCCAGCGATCGGCGGCTTCCAGGGGCGAGCCGCCCTCGATGCGCACGTCGCCCGTGGCGTAGAGCTCAAACAGGGTCATCAGGCCGGGCTTCAGCACCAGCCGGCGTACGGCGGAGGGATCGGACAGCACGATGCGGATGTCGTCGCGGGCGCCAGGGCCCAGAGGAAGGACCTCGCCCGTCCAGAGCTGCAACGACAGATCGGCCTGTAGATGTCCCGCGATGTGCGCAACGATCCGACGCGCGGCGGCCGTGCGCGAATCCTGGCCGCCTGTAGCGACGGTGGTCATGTGATCTTGTCCCCGAATTTCATGCAGGCCGCGACCTTACCGAATTGATCGAACGGCGCTAGATGATGGGGCGAAATGCTGCGCCGCTTGAATTTCCGCCGTGTGCAGCGTTGACTCCGAGACGCCCTTCCGTATATGTCGCCGCTCTTCGCCCCCGGGGGTCTCTCCGGAGGGCGTCTTCATTTTTGCGTTTGCGCTGAGGCTTCAACATGTACGCGGTGATCAAGACCGGCGGCAAGCAGTACCGGGTCCAACCGGGCGATACGATTGTCGTCGAAAAGCTCGATGGCGACGCCGGCTCGGAGCTGAAGTTCGACAGCGTCCTGATGCTGGGCGGCGACAAGGGCGTGACCCTGGGCGCTCCCCTGATCGACGGCGCCTTCGTCGGCGCCACCCTGGTCGAAACCCGCAAGGGTGAGAAGATCAAGATCTTCAAGAAGACCCGTCGTCAGGGCTATCGCCGCACCAACGGCCACCGCCAGATGGAATCGGTCCTGCGCATCACCGGCATCGAAGGCGCCGGCGAGATCGCCAAGTGGGACGGCAAGGTCGATCTGACGACCAAGGCCGAGATCAACCTGCGGGCCCGCAACCTGGCTACCCGCGGCGCGACCTCCGCGCTGGGTTCGATCGAGACGGTCGTGACCGACGTGGACGGCGCCGAGGTCAAGGGCGTCGTGGTCGAGAGCTCGGCTCCCGCCAAGAAGGCACCGGCCAAGAAGAAGGCCGCGCCCAAGGCTGAAGCCGCCGGCGACGAAGCCTAAGACATTCACCGGCGCCTCACAGCGCCAGACCAGTTAAAGAGAGACGTCCTCAAGTAGGCCGAAAGGCCGGTAGGACACTCAGGAAAGACGGAGCGGCAAGATGGCTCACAAGAAATCCGGTGGTTCGTCGCGTAACGGTCGCGACTCCGAGTCGAAGCGCCTCGGCGTGAAGAAGTTCGGCGGCGAGCGCGTGCTGGCCGGCAACATCATCGTGCGTCAGCGCGGCACCACCTTCCACCCGGGTGAGAACATCGGCATGGGCCGTGACCACACCCTGTTCGCCCTGACCCACGGCGCGGTGAAATTCACCAAGAAAGCCGGCGGCCGATGCTATGTGTCGGTCCTCGCGGCCAATGACGACGCCGCCCAGGCTATGGCGGCCGAGTAACGCAGTCTGGAACACTCCGGATCGCGTTGCTCCTGAAAGCAGCCGATCCGGACCAGGGAAGATATTCCGCGGGGAGTCTGGATCACCAGGCTCCCCGTTTGCGTTTCCCCGCCTCGTAGCCCGCCCGAGCCCTCCAAGGTGGCGGTCCTTACGAAGAGGCGACTGTCATGTGCGTCATCGAAACCTCCCCCATCGTCGAGACGCGGCGTCTGGTGCTGCGCGCGCCCGCGCCCCAGGACGCGCCGCGCATCGCCGCCCTGGCCAATGATCTGGACATCGCGCGCATGACCAAGCGGATGCCGCATCCGTTCCGGGTCGAGGACGCCGACGACTTCGTGCTTCAGGTCGCCTCGCAGGATCCGGCGCGGGCCAACACCTTCGTCATTGAACATGAGGCGGCCGGCCCCGTCGGGGTCATCGGCCTGTTCGAGAGCGAGGATCGGGTTCCGGAGGCGGGATACTGGATTGGGCGCGACTACTGGGGGCGGGGCTTCGCCACCGAGGCCCTGGACGCCGCCCTGGTCTGGGCCAGCCGCAAGTGGCGGCGACGCGCCCTGGTGGCCGGGCATTTCGCCGACAATCCCGCCTCGGGCCGGGTGCTGGAGAAGTCCGGCTTTCTCTACACGGGCGAGACCCGCCGGGCCTGGAGCCGGGCGCGGCGGGCCGAGATCGAGACGCGGATGATGGTGTGGCTGGCCTGAGCGGCCAGCCCTAGCCCAATCAGCCCGCCAGGCTGGGGCCGAAGACGGCGGCGGCTCCGACCAGGCCGGCGACCAGCATGGCCACGGCCCCGGCGACGAAGGCCGTGGCCGTGCGCGCACGACGGCGCCGTGCGCCGCCGGCGCGGTATTTGCGGATCAGGATCATGGGGCCTCGGGTAAAGGCCTCGGACCCGATGATGTTGTGCTGGGACAAGAAGGCGCTCCCCGACTGTCTCTTGAGCAGGGATCTGTCCGGGGTCGGAGTGGTCAGAAGATGGCGATCCGCGTTACCGGGGTCGCATCTTCGTGAGGCGCGGACGCTTTAGAGGCGTCGCGACCTCTGTCAGCCGCAGAAGACGAGCCGGCCGTCATAGGTGCGATAATAGCCGCTGGCCGGGTCGTAGGAGCGATAGACGCTGCGGCACCAATCCACCCGGCGGGCGTCACGGCCATAGGCCGGGCGATCATAGGCTGAGCCCCCGCCGGGATAGACCAGGTCCGGCCGGCCATAGGCGCCGGGATAGACGCCGGGGCCGCTGGAATAGCTGTAGCCATAGCCGGCGGGGCGATAGCGCCGCGTATGGGCCGGCCGCTGGTCGCGCCAGGCGGCGCCGCAGTCGGTGCGGGCGGCGTCCCAATAGGCGTCGCAGCGATAGTCGCCGGGCCGGTCCGCCTGGCCGTTGAAGTCGTATCGAGCTCCGGAACCATAGGTCTGGTTGCGTCCATAGGGCCGATAGGCGTCCCGACCCGGATAGCCCCCGCCGTCCCGGGGGGGCTCATGGCGGGGCGGGGCGTCGTACCAGGTCTGAGCCACAGCCGGGGCGGTGGACAGGGCCGCGGCGACGGCGGCGATCAGAGCGAGTTTCATGGTCAATCCCCAGTACGGCCGTCCGGGCCGGGCGGATGGGAACGCTTGGATGACGCCTACTGTATCGAACGACGACTTACAGGCCTGTGCTACAGACCGATGTTACATGGCGACATTGACGACGCGGCCGCCCCGGGTGTCAACGCGGCGCATCAGCACCAGGGGGGCTTCGTCGCCTGTCCGGACCGGGACGATCAGGAACCAGCCGCCGTCGGGCAGGCCGCTGAACCGGAAACGGCCGTTTTCGCAGCGCGTGTCCCGGACGAAGCCGCTGTAGTTGGCGTTGGCGTCCGGCACGGTGCGGGCGCGGACCACGGCGGCCGGCACGGCGGCCCGCTCGGTCGAGCCGTACAGGGTGCGGAAGCGGGCGCGGGTATAGGGGGTGTCGGGCGTCAGGCCGGCCGAGGCGACGCAGGCGTAGGCCTTGCCGTCCTGAGTATAGGTGACGCGGCCCTCGATGGCGGCCTGGCCCGGACGTTCCGACCAGGCGAAGTCAGCGGTGTTGAAGGCGGCGGGGCCGCCGACGGGGGCGCCGGTCGGGAAGGTGGTGGGGGCGCAGGCCGACAGGGCGCCGACGGCGAGACCC
>NZ_JMQR01000098.1:0-11436 GCF_000698025.1 Brevundimonas sp. EAKA
GACCGCCCCTCTGTTCCCCCCGGCGCGAAATCGGTCTAGGCCTTGGGCATGAAACTCGCCTCGCTCAAGCACGGCCGCGACGGCCGCCTCGTGGTCGTCTCGCAGGACCTGCACTGGTTCACCGACGCCTTCCTGATCGCCCCCACCCTCCAGGCCGCGCTGGACGACTGGGACCGCTGCGGCCCCCGGCTCCACGCCCTGGCCGAGAGCCTCGAGCACGAGGCCGTGCCGCGCGGCCGCTTCCACGAACGCGACGCCGCCTCCCCCCTGCCCCGCGCCTATCAGTGGGCCGACGGCTCGGCCTATGTGAACCATGTCGAACTGGTCCGCCGGGCGCGCGGGGCCGAAATGCCCGCCAGCTTCTGGACCGATCCCCTGATGTACCAGGGCGGCTCCGACGGCTTCCTGGCGCCGCGCGACCCCATCCCGCTCGCCGACCCCGCCTGGGGCTGCGACCTGGAGGCCGAGATCGTGGTGGTCGTCGGCGACGTGCCCCAGGGCGTGACGCGGGAAGAGGCCCTGGCCGCCATCCGCCTGGTCGGCCTGGTCAACGACGTCTCCCTGCGCAACCTGATCCCGGCCGAACTGGCCAAGGGCTTCGGCTTCGTCCAGTCCAAGCCCGCCAGCGCCCTCTCGCCCGTCTTCGTGACGCCGGATGCGCTGGGCGACCGCTTCAGGGACGGCAAGCTGCACGGCGAACTGACCGTCCAGTTGAACGGCCAGCCCTTCGGCCGCGCCGACGCGGGCGTGGACATGACCTTCGACTTCGGGACCCTGATCGCCCATCTGGCCAAGACCCGCTCGCTGTCGGCCGGGACGATCATCGGTTCAGGCACGGTCTCCAACCGCGACGCCGACGGCGGCCCCGGCAAGCCGGTCGCCGAGGGCGGCCTGGGCTATTCCTGCATCGCCGAGGTCCGCACGGTCGAGACGATCCTGCGCGGCGCCGCCGAGACCCCCTTCCTGGCCCATGGCGACACGGTCCGGATCGAGATGATGGACGACCAGCATCGTTCGATCTTCGGGGCCATCGAGCAGACGGTGGAGCCGCTTCCGCGCGACGCCTGACCACGCCAGATTGACCGATGTCGGCCTCGGGGGAGGCCTGGAGGACGACATGCCGCCCGAGAAACTCATACCGCTGCTGGTCTTCCCGGCCGTGTTGGTCCTGGTGCTGCTGAAGAACCGGCGCAAGCGGCCGTTGAAGCCGCAGTTCCTGTGGATCATGCCCGCCATTGTCGTGCCCCTCATCGGGCTCGGCATCTGGGGCTCGACCTATAGTCCTCGCGCCGTCCACGCGCCGTTCGGCCCTGGCGCCTGGGCCGTGCTGGCCGGCTGGTATCGCGGCAAGACCGTCACCATAGAGAAGGAGCCGGACGGTTCGCTGATGGCCCAGGCTTCGCCGCTGGGCCTGATCCTGCTGGTCGTGCTGTTCGCGGGCCGCGCCGGCCTGCGCGACCTGATCGAAACCCACGCCGCCGACTGGCGCCTGAACGCCATGGCCGTCACCGACGCCTTCCTGGTCTTCGCCATGGGACTGATCGTCCTGCAGCGGGTCGAGATGTACATCCGCGCCCGACGGGTGCTGGCCGGCGGGACCGACAGCCATGTGGAGGTGGCGGCCTGATCGGGGCCCATCATTGCAACGATCCCGAAATCCGCCTGCGGCGCTCAGGCTGCGCCCCGCACAGGACGGCCGTCCGCGTAAACTTCATGATGCGGTGAAGACCCTCTGGACCCGGCTCATGCCCTTGTGGCATGAGACCGGCTCCGCTGCGGGCGTGGTGGAATTGGTAGACGCGCTGGACTCAAAATCCAGTTCCGAAAGGAGTGCCGGTTCGACCCCGGCCGCCCGCACCATCCTTCCTGTCGGTGTGTCTTCCCGCCGCCATATGGCGCGGAAACGAAGACGGCCCGCCCCGGAGCCAGCAGGTTCGGCACGCGTGGGCGCCGGAGCCAGACAGGTTCGGAACGGGCCGTGAATGATCGGTACGAATACTAAAATCCGACCAGCCGACATATTGGCATTAAGTCGCATTCTTGAAAAGTCCCCGCTCGGCGATCAGCCCAGTTCGCGGTGGAAGAAGCCGGACACATCGGCCAGAATCGTCGCCTTCTTGCGGAACAGGGGCGAGAAGGTCGCGATCAGGTCGGCGTGGTCCAGACCAGGATAGAGCTTCGCCTCGGACCGACCGCCGACCGCTTTCATTCTCTGGTCCAGAATGGTCGTGTCCTCGGCATGGACCACGACGTCGGCCGTGCCGTGACCCAGCCAGATCGGCGGCGCGTCGGGGCGCACGAAGGTGACGGGCTGGGTCAGGGTCGGATCGGGGGCGCGGCCGAAGGCGTTGCGGGACGCCCCCACGTCGAACGGCAGGAAATCATAGGGCCCCGCCAGACCTGCCGCCGCCCTGATCAGTCCAGGGCGGTCGACCGCCTGCATATAGCGGCGGTCCAGACTGATCATCAGGGCCAGATGGGCGCCGGCCGAATGGCCCAACACCCCCAGCCGTTCCGGATCGCCGCCATAGGCTGCGGCGACATCCGCCGCCTTGGCCGTGGCGACGGCGGCGTCTTCGATGAAGGCGGGAAAGACCACCTGGGGCACGACGCGGTAATCGGGCAGGGCCACGACGAACCCCTGGGCGGCCAGGGCCTGGGCCGCCCAGCCATAGAGGTCGCGCGACCCTGAATCCCAGCCGCCGCCGTAGAAGAAGACGAGGACCGGATAGGTCCCCGGCGCGGTCGGGGCGTACAGGTCCAGCCTCTGGCGGGGATCGTCGCCATAGGCGATGTCGCGCGCCACCCGTCGCACGCCCCCGTCCCTCGGCCCCAGACTGTTGAGCAGGCCCAGGGGTGAACAGGCGGCCGCCATCAGGCCCGCAATGGGCGCAAGAAGGCCCCGCCGGGTCATGCGATACAATCCATGGCATCCATTACGTCATCGCCCCTCGTTCGGCCCTGACCCTTCGCAGATTTATCGCGCCCCGGCGATCAGCCGGCCGCAGTTCGCATCCTCGGCCAGGCCCGGATCGACGAAGGCGAACAGGGCCGTGACCGGCGCCACCACCGCGCTCAGAAGACCGGCGACCCCGCCCTGGCCGACCAGGGCGCGGACATCGACGCCGACCTGGGGGGCGGTCAAGGCCCCCTTGACCGTGATGGGCGCCCAGACCCGCAGCAGGCGCGGCTTCTTGGATTCGCCATCCACACGCAGGTCCAGGGTTTCGGCCCCCAGGTCGATCGTGCCTGTGCCCTGGGCCAGAACCACATCCGTATCGATGACCAGGGTCTTGGCCGTCGCCGCCCCGCCCCGCACGTCGAAATCGGCGACGGCGCACCGGATCTGGGCCGTCGACTGGTCGCCGCGCAACAGTTTCAGCAGGCCGGCGCTGGCGTTGATGCCCAACAGTTCGGCGAAGGCCGACCGCATTTGACCGTCGGGCACCACCAGGCTGAGCGAGCCCTTGGACGCCGCTGCGAAATCATGGATCGAGGCGCCGGGTCCTTCCAGCCGCGCCCGGCCCAGAGCGCGCCCGGTCAGGGGCGCGGTTCCGTCGCGCGCAGGAATGATGGATTCCAGCGGATAGCCGGCCAGACGGAAATCGACGACGCTGTAGGGGATGTCGCGCGTCGCATTGATCCGGGCCGTGCCGTTCAGTTCGCCCCGATTGAAGTTGAAACTGACGGGATCGAGATCAAGGACGCCGTCCTTCAGTTCCGCGCCCAGGTTCACCGCCCGCACATCCAGGTCATTGGCCTTCACCGCGACCGCCCGATAGCTCAGGCTTCCGTCCATCGCCCGCAGGCGCTCGGTCTGCAGCGGCGCGTCGGGCAGCAGCTTGCCGCCGACGGCCACGGGCGCCTCGGTATTGGATCCCGCCGCATTCGTCACGGTCCGGGCGCCCAGGACGGCGGCCAGGTCGTCGATGTCGAGGCGGCGCGACGTCAGTTCCGCATCGACCCGCAACCGTTTCGCCGCATCGACCCGCACATCGCCGGACAGGTCCGAGGCCCCGACCCGGCCGTCGAAATCACTGAAGGTCCAGATATTCTCGTTCCGCTTCAACGCGCCCTTCAGCCGATAGGGCGGGGTGTTGGGCAGGGCGACCCCCGTCAGCAGATACAGGTCCGACAGGTCGCGCCCCTGCAAGCTCAGGGTGGCGTCGAACCGGCCCAGGTCGAACGGCCGGGTCACGGCCCCCTTGGCAGTCAGGCTGGAACCCGCGCCGCTGACGCTAGCCTCGAAGTCATAGGGTCGGTCACGACGGATATTGATGAAAGGGCCGCCCCGGACGCGGAGCGTCAGCGGCGAACCATTGACCTCGCCCTCGCCGTCCAGCACGAAACCGGCGTCGTCACCCTGCCCCTCGCGCGCATCGACCGTCGCCTCCAGTTTCAGACCGCGTCTCCGCTCGTCGAAGACCAGGCTGCCGTCGGTGATGACCAGCTGCTGGATGACCGGCAGTTTCATCCCCTCGCCCGTGTCGGGCTTTTCGGGGTTCAGGTCCCAGCTGTTGCGGCCGTCCTTGTCGGTGATCAGCACCAGCTGGGGGCGGGTGAAGCTGAGCAACGGCATTTCGATCTGGCCGGCGAACAGTTTGCGCAGCCGCACCGAGGCGCGGATTTCGTCCACATCGGCCGTATCGCGATCCCGCGCCCACTCCGGCCCGCCGATCTTGAGACCCCGCACCACCGCCGAAGGCGTCCAGCTGAACAGATGGACGTCCAGGTCGCCCTGAAGCGCAATGTCGCGATCATACGCCGCCGAGGCCCAGCGTCCGATGGGTCCGCGCACCATGTTCCAGTCGAACAGGATCAGAGCCAGAACCACCAGGCCGATCAGAAAAAGGCCGACGCCCCCTGCCCAGGCCTCGGCGCGACCGGGCCGTCGGACGGCGGCGTACACCGGGTCATTCCGCCGCACCCAATCGTGAAAGCTTCGCGCGCGAGCCACAGCCGGATCTATGCCCCTGCGACGCAGGTCCGACCACAATTCGTTCCACTTCAGCATCTTGGCCAAACAATCGGCTCCGTGAGCCAGACAGAACGCGCAAGTCGCGGTTTGGAGCCGCCCGGTCCCCTCCGACCTCTCCCGGCCTAAAATTTCGTCAGTTATGCGCTCAGTTGTCGCAAAAACTTTACAACGCGAAAATTCGGCGCATATTTCATCAGAGCCCTGATCTTAATTCAGGCCACAGGAGGATGCCCGATGACCCGCTCAATGACCCGATTTGCATCGCCCGCGCTGGTTCTCGCCGCCATTGCGGCGACCGCGACCCCCAGCCTGGCCGAGACGTCCAAGCCGCAGCGCGCCGAATCCCAACAGATCGTCATGATCTGCGCGACCGATGCGGCCACCCGTCGCGCCTACCAGCGCGAGTTCGGCGTTCAGCCGGTCTTCGTCAGCGCGCGCGAAACCTTGAACGCCCGCTCGAACGGCGAAACCTGGTCCACGCCGCGCTGCATGACGGCGCGCGAATACGCCCGTCTGAACCAACTGGCCGAGACCCGCGCAGGTCTCTAACGAAAAAGGGCGCGGCCTTGCGGCTGCGCCCTTCCTTCGTTTCTGCGGCGCCCCGGCCCTATTGGGCGGGGGTCAGATACTTGTTCAGCCAGCCGAACACCTCATTGTGCCATTGCAGGCTGTTGGCCGGCTTCAGCACCCAGTGGTTCTCGTTCGGGAAGACGATCAGGCGGCTGTCGATTCCCCGGCGCTGCAGCGCCGTATAGGTGGACAGGCCCTGGGCCGTCGGAATGCGGAAGTCGTGGTCGCCCTGCACCACCAGCATCGGCGTCTTCCAGTTCTCGACATGGTTGGCGGGGTTGAACTTCTGATAGCCTTCCGGCTTGTCCCACGGCGTGCCGCCGTATTCCCACTCGGTGAACCACAGCTCCTCGGTCGAATAGCCCATGCCGAAGGTGTCGAAGACGCCGTCGTGGTTGACCAGGCATTTGAACGCGTTCGACCAGTTGCCGGCGATCCAGTTGATCATATAGCCGCCGTATGAGGCGCCCAGGGCGCAGGCGTTGGAACCGTCCAGGAAGTCATACTTCTGCTGCGCGGCGGCCCAGCCCTTTTGCAGATCCTCCAGCGGCCGGTCGCCCCAGTGCTGGCTGATGGCGTCGGTGAAGGCCTGGCCGTAGCCGGTCGAGCCGTGGAAATCGATCATCACCACCGCATAGCCTGCCCCGGCGTAGGTCTCGGGGTTCCAGCGATACGACCAGCCGTCCCCGAACGAGCCCTGGGGTCCGCCGTGGATCAGGAAGGCGACGGGGTACTTCTTCCCTTCCTCATAGCCGACCGGCTTGATGACGTAGCCGTGCACCGTCTCGTTGTTCCAGCCGGGGAAGCTGAACTGCTCGTATTCGCCGAAGGCCTTGGCGTCGAAGGCCGGGTTGGCCTGGGTCAGGCGACGCGGCATTTCACGACCCAGATAGGTCTTGAAATACAGATCGCTGGGCGACTTCAGGCTGTCCTGGGCGAAAACGAAGCCCGACGGCGTCTGCTGGAAGGCCGAGACGTGGCCGGGGCCGGTGACCGGGGTGACGACGCCGTTGCGCGTGTCCACGGCGAACAGCCTGGTCGAACCCACGTCGCCGGCGGTCGTGTACAGGGTCTGGCCGTCGCGCGACCATTGCAGGGTGTCGGCCGAACGGTCCCAGTTCGACGCGATCTCGCGCTTCTGGCCGCTCTGAACATCCATCAACACGATCTGATAGCGATCAGCCTCGAAACCGGGCCGCGCCATCGCGCGATAGGCCAGGGTGCGGCCGTCCGGCGAAAACACCGGCCCCGCGTCCCAGGCCGGATTGTCCTGGGTCAGGTTGGTGAAGGTCCTGTCGCCGGTCAGGCCGTTGGTCTTCCACAGGTCGAAATTGGTGCTCCACGGCTCGGTCTTGCCGGCCAGGCGCGCCGAGAAGACGATGGAGTCGCCCGCAGGGGTGAAGACGAAATCGCTCTCGTCGCCGAACGGCTTGGACGGGGTGTCCCCGTCAAACCCCTTGGTCACCCAGGCCGGAGTTCCGGTCGCCTGACCGTTGCGACCGATCGACTGGACGAACAGATGGTTCTGGGTGTGGTCGTTCCACGTATCCCAGTGGCGGACGAACATCCGGTCATAGACCTGGCCGGTTGTTTTCCGCTCGGCCATGGCCTTGCCCATCTCGACCGAGGCGTCCAGATCGGCCGCGTCCGGATAGACGGCCAGGGACACGGCCACCTTGTCGCCCGAGGGGCTGATCCGATAGGCGTTCACGTCCAGCGGCAGATTGGTCACCTGCACCGGCGTCGCCGTGGGCGAGGCCACGCGCCAGACCTGGCTGGCGCCCGACTTGCCCGACAGGAAATACAGATTGCCGTCCCCGCCCCAGCGGGCGGTGTTGGCGCCCTGGTCCGAGATAGCCAGTCGGCGCGGCGCCACGTCCGGCGTCTCCAGATCCAGCATCCACAGGCTGCCGGCGCGGCGGTTGGCCTCTACATCCGTCGTCGTCACCGAATAGACGACGTAGCGCCCGTCCGGCGACACCTGCGGATCCCCCAGCCGGTTGGCCGTGATCATATCCTTATAGGTGAAGGCGTCAGGCGTCGCGGGCGCAGCCGGAACCGGCGCGGGCGGAACCTGGGCCAGGGCCGGAGCGGCGCTCATCAGGGCGCCCGACAAGGCAATTCCCGCGCAGGCGGCGGACAAGAGAGAACGGTGGCGCATGGGGCATTCCTCGCAAAACTTGCAGCGGCGAGGCGTAGCACCACCGTTCGCCGGGCGAAAGTTGCTGACAGCTCAGAAGTTAGCTAAGTTACTTGGACCAAGGAGCGCGACATGACCACTGTCACCGTCCACCACGCCAAGACCCATCTCTCCAAACTGATCGCCGCCGCCGAACGCGGCGAAGAGGTCGTCATTGCGCGCGGCGACAAGCCCGCAGTACGGATTGTGCCCTTCCAGCCGGCGGCCAAGCCCGAGCGCAAGCCGGGTCGGCTGAAGGGCCTCGTCGCCATGGATGATCGTTTCTTCGACCCCCTGCCGGAAGACGAACTGCGTCTGTGGGAGGGCCGAGGCGAATGAGGCTGCTGCTCGACACCCACGCCCTCATCTGGTGGATGTCGGGGGAAGCGGGGCTAAGTCGGGCCGCCGAGGCCGCCATACGCGACGGCGACGTCCATGTCTTCGTCAGCGCTGTATCAGCCTATGAGATTGCCCTGAAACACGGCATGGGCCGACTGCCCAGGGCTGGGCTGCTGGCCGAACGGTTCGAGGCCGAGGTCGATCTCGAAGGTTTTGACATCCTGCCGATCACCGCCCGCGAGGCGTCCCACGCCGGCCGGCTGGACCATACGCACCGCGACCCGTTCGACCGGCTGCTGATCGCCCAGGGCCTGATCAACAACCTGACGCTCGTCTCCAATGAACAGGTGTTCGACAGCTTCGGCGTGGCGCGCCTCTGGTAGGCTTGCTCCCTTTCGCCGAACCGGCGACAAGCGGACGTCCATGAATTCCGCCGCCCTTCCCGTCCGCCGCTCGCCCCATATCGTCGATGTCCTCATCGCCGAGCGCGCCCCGCGTCTGACCGCCTCTCCCTTCTGGCCGGTCGTGCGGCCGGCCCTGTATTCCGTGCTGAACTACAGGGCGGCGGTGCGGATGGCCGACGCCATCCAGAACCTGTCAGGCGCCGAAACCCTGGACTATGTCTCGGACCTGCTGGACCTGAAGGTCTCCACCGCCCATCTGGACCGTTTGCCCGCGACCGGCCGGTGCGTCGTGGTCGCCAATCATCCCACCGGCATCGCCGACGGGGTGGCGGTCTATGACGCCGTCCGACAGCGCCGCCCCGACGCCATCTTCTTCGCCAACGCCGACGCCCTGCGCGTCTCGCCGCGACTGGCCGAGACAGTGATCCCCGTCGAATGGGTTCACGACAAGCGCACCCGCGAAAAGACCCGCGCCACCCTGAACGCCGCCAAGGAGGCCTTCGAGGCCGAACGCTGCGTCGTCATGTTCCCCGCCGGCCGTCTGGCCCGCGAGCAGAACGGCGTCCTGACCGATCCCGAATGGGCGCCCACCGCCGCCTCCCTGGCGCGCAAATATGGCGCTCCGGTCATTCCCATGCACGTGACCGGCCCTTACAGCCGGCTGTTCCACCTGTTCGACAAGATCTCGCAGGAACTGCGCGACGTGACCCTGTTCCACGAACTGCTGAACAAGGCGGGCAAGCCCTTCGGCGTCGTGGTCGGTCAGCCGATCCCGCCCGAACGCCTGGACGTGGACGCCGTCAAGGCCACCCTGGCCCTGAAACAGTTCACCGAACGGACCCTGGCCGCCGATCCTGACGCGGTGTTCCCATGAAGATCGAACTTCCCGACGCCGAGGCCACTACTCGTCTGGGCCACGCCATCGCCCCTCTTCTCGCGCCGGGCGACAGCCTGCTGCTGTACGGGCCGCTGGGCATGGGCAAGTCGACCCTGGCGCGCGGCCTGATCCGCGCCCTGACCACGCCGGACGAGGACGTGCCCAGCCCGACCTTCACCCTGGTACAGTTCTACGAGTCCGACCCGCCCGTCGCCCATTTCGACCTCTATCGCCTGACCCGGCCGGAAGAGGCCTTCGAGATCGGCCTGGACGAGGCCCTGGACGAGGGCTGCGCCGTCATCGAATGGCCCGAGCGGCTGGGCGAGGCGCCGGAACGGTTCCTGGGGCCCGACCGGCTGGCCATCGAAATTTCCGAACACGGCGACGGCCGTGTTGCGACCGTTTCCGGCGCAGGCCGGTGGGAAGACCTGATCGACCATGTCCGTTTCTGACCGCGAACAGCTTCGCCTCGACTTCCTGAAGGGCGCCGGCCTGGCCGAGGCGGCGCGCGCGCCCCTGCCCGGCGACGCCTCGACGCGGCGCTACGAGCGGCTGACCACGCCGGGCGGCGCCAGCCTGATGCTGATGGACCAGGCGCCCGCCGCCGAAAGCCCGCCCGCCGACCCATCCTGGACGCCGCAACAGCGCCAGGCCGCCGGCTGGAACGCCGTCGCCCGCCTGTCCGCCGGCCGGATAGAGGCCTTCGCCGCCGTGGCCGCCCATCTGAAGTCGCTGGGCCTGTCCGCCCCTGAAATCCCGGCCCTGGACGCCCCGAACGGCCTGGCCGTGCTGGAAGATTTCGGCGACGCCCTGTTCGCCCGCGTCATCGAGGACGGCGCCGACGAGACGCCGCTGTATCTGACCGCTATCGAGGCCCTGGCGGCCCTGCACGAGGCCGGGAGCCCGCCGCAGACCCTGCACGGCCCCGGCGGCGACTGGCCCTTGCTGACCTATGACGAGACGGCGCTTCAGGGCGGGGCCGACCTGTTCGTCGAATGGCTGCCCCGTCTGGACGACCGCGTCGCCTTCGACGCCGCCGCCGTGACGGCGTGGCGCGAGGCCTGGGCGCCCCTGGTCGCCTCGGGCGCGGGCGGGGCCTCGGTCATGGCCCACCGCGACTATCACGCCGAGAACCTGATCTGGCTGCCCGAGCGCCAGGGCCCCGCCCGCGTCGGCATGATCGACTTCCAGGACGCGGTGCGCGCCCACCCCTCCTGGGACCTGCACTCCCTGCTTCAGGACGCCCGCCGCGACGTGTCGCCGGCGCTGGAAGCCGAGGCCCTGGACCGCTATTTCGCCCTGCGGCCCCAGGTGGACCGCGCCGCCTTCATGGCCGACTACGCCGGACTGGCCGCCCTGAACGAGGCGCGGATTATCGGTATCTTCGCCCGGCTGATCGCCCGCGACGGCAAGCCCCGCTACCGTCAGTTCCTGCCGCGCATGTGGCGGCATCTGAACGCCAATCTCGAACAGCCGGCCCTGGCGCCCGTCGCCCGCTGGTTTGACCGCCACGTCCCAGCCGAGGTGCGCGCATGACCGCTCCCAAGACCGCAATGGTGCTGGCCGCCGGCCTGGGCACCCGGATGCGCCCCCTGACCGACGACCGGCCCAAGGCCCTGGTCGAGGTCGGCGGCCGCGCCCTGATCGACCATGTGCTGGATCGGCTGGCGGACGCCGGGGTCGAGACAGCAGTGGTCAATGTCCACTGGTTCGCCGACCGCCTGGAAGCCTATCTGGCCGCACGCGGACGCGGCCCACGGATCGTCATCTCCGACGAGCGAGCCGAATTGCTGGAGACCGGCGGCGGCCTGAAAAAGGCCCACCCCCTGCTGGGCGACGATCCTGTCTTCGTCGCCAATATCGACAGCGTCTGGATCGACCGAGGCGACGCCTTGGCCGACCTCGTCCGCCTGTGGAACCCCGAGAAAATGGACGCCGCCCTGCTGCTGGCCCGCCGCGAGGGCTCCATCGGCTTCGAAGGCGACGGCGACTTCTTCTTGGCCGAGGATGGGAGATTGACATTCCGCGGCGACGCCCCGTCCGCCCCCTTCGCCTATATGGGCGTCCACATCACCCACCCCGGATACGC
>NZ_JMQR01000099.1:0-11065 GCF_000698025.1 Brevundimonas sp. EAKA
TAGACGTGGGGCGCGCCGCGGGCGTCCACCACGTGGGGGGCCGTGGGCAGCGGAGGAGGTTTAAGAGACCCGCCCCCCGGGGGGGGGGGGAAAGTCGGGCTTTTCCCCGGCCGGGGCCCCGGGGCGGCCCCCCGGCCCCCCCCGGCCCAAATCCGGCGCCCCGCAGCTCGCCCCCCCCCCCGCCCCGACCCGCGGCGCCAGTCCCCCCGCCTCGCCGCCCGATCCCGCCGGCGTCGCCGCCAGCCCGTGCCCGCGCGCCACGGCCGCCAGGGCCGCCGGCTCGGCCGCCGCCCCGTCGAAGCCGACGGTGAAGACCGTTGCGCCCGTGTCCTTCAAGGCGGCGAAGAAACCACCCGCGTCCTTGTTCGCCAGCATGCCGCAGATCAGGGCCAGCGGACGCGGCGCCCGCGTCTGACGCTCGGCCAGAAACGCCGCCAACGCCCGCCCGGCGTGGGGATTATGCCCCCCGTCCAGCCACAGTTCGGCGTCGGCCGCCTTCGCCGCCTCGCCATACGGACCGGCCGAAATCCTCTGCAGCCGCGCGGGCCAGCGCACGGCCTTCAGCCCCTGCGCGATCGCCGCCTCGGGCAGGTCCAGCTCCAGGGCCGCCGCCACGGCCACGCCCGCATTGTCGATCTGGTGCGCGCCCGCCAGGCCCGGCGCCGGCAGGTCCAGGAACCGTTCCTGGTTCTGGAACACCATCCCGCCCCGCTCGGCCCAGGCGTCGAAATCCACGCCCATGCCCGTCAGCGGCGCATGGACCGCCTGGGCGGCGCGTTCGATGGCGGCCATGGCCGCCTCCTGCTGGCGTGCGATCACGCCCGGCGCCCCCGCCTTCAGCACACCGGCCTTCTCCGCTGCGATCCCGGCCAGGTCAGTGCCCAGGAACTCCGCATGGTCGTAGTCGACCGGGGCGATCACGCTCAGCAGCGGCCGTTCGATCACATTGGTGGCGTCCAGCACCCCACCCAGCCCGACCTCGACGATGGCCAGGTCGGCCGGCGTCTCGGCCATGGCCAGGAAGGCGGCGGCTGTGGTGCTCTCGAACACCGTCGCCTCGCTGCCCGTCTCGGCCATCGCGGCCTCGATCCGGTCCAGCACGGCGTTCAGCGCATCGTCCTCGATCAGCCGACCCGCCAGCCGGATCCGCTCGTTGAACCGCACCAGATGGGGCGAGGTGTAGGCGTGCACCCTCAGCCCCGCCGCCTCGGCGATGGCCCGGATCATCGCGACCGTGGACCCCTTGCCGTTCGTCCCCGCCACATGGACCACCGGCGGCAGTCTATGCTGCGGATCGCCCAGCGCCGCGCACAGGGCCTTCATCCGATCCAGCGACAGATCGATCCTCTGCGGATGTCGCGCGCGCAGCCGCTCGGAAATCGGGTCCAAGGCCGTCAGGCCGCCTGACGGTTTCCGCCCATCAGCATGGACAGGATCTGGCCCAGGACGCGCGGCAGGTCGGCGCGCACGACCACCCGGTCGACCATGCCCTTTTCCTGCAGATATTCGGCGCGCTGGAAGCCCGGCGGCAGTTTCTCGCGGATGGTGGCCTCGATCACGCGCGGACCGGCGAAGCCGATCAGGGCGCCCGGCTCAGCCAGATGCACGTCGCCCAGCATGGCGTAGGAGGCGGTCACGCCGCCCGTCGTCGGATCGGTCAGGACCACGGCGTAGGGCAGGGTCGCGGCCTTCAGCTCCTGGATGGCCAGGGTGGTGCGCGCCATCTGCATCAGCGACAGGGCGCCTTCCTGCATCCGCGCCCCGCCGGCGGCGGTGAAACAGACCATCGGAACCTTGCGGGCCACGGCCTCGCGCGCCGCCTTGATGAAGGCCTCGCCCGCCGCCATGCCCAGCGACCCGCCCATGAAGGTGAAGTCCTGGACGATCACCACAGCTTCCTGGCCGCCGACGACGCCATAGCCGATGGCCATGGTGTCCTTGCGCCCCGCCGCCTTGCGCGCGGCGCTCAGCCGGTCCTTGTACGGCTTGCCGTCCGAGAATTTCAGCGGGTCTTCCGGCACATCCGGCGTGTCGATGGACTCATACTGACCGCCGTCGAACGTAGCCTTCAGCCGCGTCGGCGCGTCGATCCGCATATGGCGGCCCGACGGCGTGACCCACAGCGAGGCCTCCAGATCCGAGCGATACAGCATCTCGCCGGTGTCGGGGTCCTTGACCCACAGATTGTCGGGGGTGTCGCGACGCGACACGATCTTGCGGACGCCGGGCGCGAAACGGCTCAGCCAGCCGCCGCGCTTTTCCTGGGGTTTGTTCTTGTCGACCATGGGCGGGCTCTTAGACGGTTTCCGCCAGGGATGCACCAGTCCGCACCGACCGAACCGCATCGCCCAGCGCCTTGACCCGGGCCAGAACGCGCGGCGCGGCCGGTTCCCCGGCCTCCAACGCCGCCGCCACCTCGTCCACCAGGGCCGACCCGACCACCACCGCATCGGCCACCCGCGCGATCTCGGCCGCCCGCTCCGGCGTCTTGACCCCGAAGCCGACCGCGACCGGCAGGCCGGACGCCTTGCGCACCCGCTCCACCGCCGGGGCCACCACCTCGGCGTTCGCCTCCTTGACGCCCGTCACGCCCGCGACGGCGACATAATAGACAAAGCCCGACGTGCCCTGGACCACGATCTTCAGCCGTTCGTCGTCCGAGGTCGGCGTCGCCAGACGGATCAGCGAAATCGAGACCTTGTCCAGCGCTTCGATCAGGGGCCCGGCCTCTTCCGGCGGGCAGTCCACCACGATCAGCCCGTCGATGCCGCAGTCGGCCGCATAGGCGGCGAAGGCGTCATAGCCCAGGCTCTCGATCGGGTTCAGATAGCCCATCAGGATGATGGGGGTCGCGTCGTCGCCCTTACGGAACTCCCGCGCCAGATCCATGGTCGAACGCAGGCCGAAACCCGCCTTCATCCCCCGGATCGCCGCCCGCTGGATCGGCGGCCCCTCGGCCATCGGATCGCTGAACGGGAAGCCCAGTTCGATGATGTCAGCCCCGACGGCGGGCAGGCCGCGCAGGATTTCCAGAGCCTCGTCCCGCGAGGGATCGCCCCCCATCACATAGGGAATAAAGGCCGCACGGCCCTCGGCCTTCAGCGCGGCGAAACAGGCGTCGATACGGGCGGTGGTCATTGCGGCGTGGTTTCCGAAGCGGGCTTCTCGGCGGCGGGCTGGGCGCAGACGTCGCCGGGCACGACGGCGAAGCCCAGATAGGCGGGCAGTTCGGCGACGGCGGTCTTGGTGGTGTCGTAGAAGGCGACCATCTGCATGCCGTCGCAGCCGCCGGCCTCGCGGCGCTTGACGAAGACCACGCGGTTCTCGTCGCCGCCCGCCGCCAGCCAGCCCTTGGTCGCCAGATCGGCGATGTAGGCGTCGGCCAGGGCGCCGACCTGCCCCAGGGGCGCGGTGACGCACCAAGCGCGGCCGGCCAGATTGTTCAGCCCGCCGCAATCGGCCGACAGTTCCGCGCCCGGCAGCAAGCCGACATCGGCCGGCTGGCCTTGAGCGGCCGGGGGCGCAGGCGCCTGGGCCTGAACGGCGGTCGAAAGGCTCAGGACGGCGGTCGCCGCCAGAAAGCTGCGGATCACAGTTCCACTCCCAGATGTTTGGCGACCTGGAAGATGTCCTTGTCGCCCCGGCCCGACATCAGCAGGACGATATCGCCGCCCTTGCCGACTTCGCGCGCCACTTCGCCCGTCCGCGCCAGGGCGTGGGCCGGTTCCAGCGCCGGAATAATGCCTTCCAGCTTCGAGCACAGCTGGAACGCCTCCAGCGCCTCATTGTCCGTCGCCGAGCGATACTCGGCCCGGCCGATGTCGTGCAGCCAGGCGTGTTCCGGCCCGATGCCCGGATAGTCCAGACCGGCCGAGATCGAGTGGCCCTCGACGATGTTTCCGTCGTCGTCTTGCAGCAGATAGGTCCGGTTGCCGTGCAGCACGCCCGACCGCCCGCCCTTCAGCGACGCCGCATGGTCCGGCGTATCCAGCCCGTGACCCGCCGCCTCGACCCCGATCAGCCGCACGGTCGCGTCGTCGATGAAGGGGTGGAAGGCGCCGATGGCGTTCGACCCGCCGCCGATACAGGCCACGACGGCCTCCGGCAGCTTGCCCATCCGGGCCATCGACTGGGTCTTGATCTCCTTGCCGATCACCGATTGGAAATCGCGCACCATGGCCGGATAGGGGTGCGGACCCGCCGCCGTGCCGATGATGTAATAGGTGTCCGAGACATTGGTGACCCAGTCGCGCATCGCCTCGTTCATCGCGTCCTTCAGGGTCGCGGCGCCGGCCGTGACCGAGAAGACTTCCGAGCCGAGCAGGCGCATACGGAACACGTTCGGCTGCTGCCGCTCGACGTCCACCGCGCCCATATAGACGGTGCAGGGCAGGCCGAACCGCGCCGACACCGTCGCGCTGGCGACGCCGTGCTGACCGGCGCCCGTCTCGGCGATGATCCGGGTCTTGCCCATGCGACGGGCGAGCAGGATCTGGCCCATGCAATTATTTATCTTGTGCGCGCCCGTATGGTTCAGGTCCTCGCGCTTCAGCCAGATATTCGCCCCGCCGAAATGTTCGGTCAGGCGTTCGGCGAAATACAGCGGGCTCTCGCGCCCGACATAATGGGTCAGGAAACCGTCCAGCTCGGCCTGGAAACTGGGGTCCGCCTTGGCCGCCTTATAGGCCGCGTCCAGCTCGTGGATCAGCGGCATCAGGGTCTCGGCCACGAACTGCCCGCCATAAGGCCCAAACCGTCCCTGCGCGTCCGGCCAGGCGTAGGCGTTGGACAGCGACTGGGCGGGATCAGGGGTCTGGATGGGGGTTTGAGCGTTCACGAGTCCAACTTTCACGCAGGGAGGCGTCGTAATTACGTCCGGCGCGCGTTTTGGATGAAGGCCGCGATCCGGTCGGCGTCCTTAACACCCGGCGCGCTTTCGACGCCAGAGGACACATCCAGCATCGGCGCCCCGGTGATCCGCAGCGCCTCGGCCACATTGTCGGGATTCAGCCCGCCCGCCAGGAACCAGGGATGGCGAAACGCCCGGTCCGCCAACAGGGTCCAGTCGAAACTATGCCCGACCCCGCCCGGCAGAACCGAACCCTCCGGCGGCTTGGCGTCGAACATCAGGTGATCGGCGTGATAATCCCATTCGTCGGCGGCGAAGAAGTCGTCGCCATGCCGGATCGGCAGGGCCTTGATCACCCCCGCCCCGGTCAGAGCCCGAACAGTTTCCGCCCGCGCCGGGGTTTCCGCCCCGTGCAGCTGGATGAAATCCGGCCTCAGCGTCCGCGCGATCTCTTCCAGCAAG
The DNA here is from genome assembly GCF_000698025.1 of Brevundimonas sp. EAKA. Lineage (NCBI taxonomy): Bacteria > Pseudomonadati > Pseudomonadota > Alphaproteobacteria > Caulobacterales > Caulobacteraceae > Brevundimonas > Brevundimonas sp. EAKA. Next base: position 5,312 of record NZ_JMQR01000099.1, read on the forward strand.
GCGTCGTCCGGATCGACCGTCACCGCCACGATCTTCGCCCGCCCCCGCGCCCGTTCGAACAGACGCGCCGCGGCTTCCGGCGCCAGATGGCGCGGGCTTTTGGGAAACACCACCGCCCCCACGAAATCCGCCCCGCCGTTGAGGGCGGCGTCCAGGGTGTCGGCCGTGGTCAGGCCGCAGATCTTGATCTTGGTCGTCATGGCGCGATCACCTTCACCCCGTCCCGACGCGCGGCATCGGCCAGATCATGATCATAGGTGGCGAGATCGCATTCCAGCCGCTGCACGATGGCCAGGTGCAGGGCGTCCGGCGTCCGCAATCGCGGATGTCGGTGCAGCAGGAAGCGGCACGCCGTCACGTCCTCAGGCTCGACCTCTCTCACCGCCGCCGCACGATCCAGCCAGATGTTGAACTTCGTCTCCGCCAGATTCCGCTCGTCGGGATCCAGGCTTCGGCGGCGCACGTGATGCGACATGGCCGACGACACCTCGGCGATCGCCCTATCGACAGACGCCATCCAGGCAAGCACGGCCTCGCTCGTCTTCTCTTGCACGAACAAGGGAACGATGACGCTGGCGTCCAGATAGACGCTCACCGACCGCGTTCTTCCTTCATTTCCGCCAATGCCGCCGCCGTATTCACCGGCCCGCGACGCGGCTGTACGCGCACGCCTCTCAGCCATTCGATATCGTTCGGCCCATCGGGACGGATGCGGCGCGCCACGATCTTCACCTCGACGTCCGGATCGGGGCGGTCGATGATGACGGGCTCGCCCCGCTCGGCGGCCTCGATCAGACGGGCCAGGTCCGCCTGTGCTTCTGTCACCGAATAGTGGCTCATGCCCCCATCATATCGTCTTCGGGACCGGACCACAAAGGCCTGCCACCCGAGGTAAATAACGCCACCAGAATTCGCCACATGTCATCGCGGCATGGATCGTCAAACGCCGGTCGGTTCAGACGAAGATCGACGCAATCTCCTCCGGCGTCAGCAACCGCCACTGCCCCGGCGCCAGATCGGCCGGCAAGGCCAACCCGCCCAGCCGTTCGCGGTGCAGGGTCTCGACGTGGTTGCCGGCGGCGGCGAACATGCGGCGCACCTGGTGATAGCGGCCCTCCGTCACCGTCAGCAGGGCCTCGGTCGGGGACACGACCTCCAGCACGGCCGGCGCCAGCGGCTTGTCCTCGCCCTCCAGCACCAGTTCGCCCGAGGCGAACAGCGCCCCTTCCGTCCCCGTCAACGGCCGCGCCAGTCCGGCGCGATAGACCTTGGCCACATGGCGTTTGGGACTGATCACCCGGTGCAGCAGATCCCCGTCGTCGGTCAGCAACAACAGGCCCGTGGTCTGCTTGTCCAGCCGTCCGATGGTCGAGATGGCCGGATCGCGCGACCGCCAGCGCCCCGGCAGGATGTCATAGACCAGCGCCCCCTCTTCCTTGTGCGAACAGGTCATGCCCAGCGGCTTGTTCAGCAGGATCACCAGACCCTGCACCGGATCCAGCGGCTCGCCGTCGATCTCCATCCGCGTCGGCAGGTCGCGCGTCACCGGGATCCGCCTGGACACATCCGTCAGATCCGCCCCGTCCAGCACGATCCCTCCGGCCTTGGCCATCCGCGCCATCTCGGCCCGCGACCCATAGCCCATCGACCCCAGCAGACGGTCGACGCGAGAGGTGGGGACTTTTTTCATGCGCTATCGCCCTTCGGGCTGCTTGAGCGCGGGCTCACTTCACCGCCTCGAACAGCTTGTACCCGCCCGCATCCGCGACCAGCCTCACCCGGTTGAACGCCGTATTCAGCTCGGCCTCATAGGGCAGGTGCCGGTTCGCCACGATCCAGGCGACCCCGCCCTTCTTCAGCAATTCGGCCGCCTTCCTGATGAAGGCCTGGCCCAGCCGGCGATCCTCGGCCCCGCCATCGTGGAAGGGCGGATTGCTGACGACGAAGTTCAGCTCGCCGTCCGCCGCCATGGTGCGCACGTCGGCCCATTCGACGCTCGCGCGCGGATCTTCGACATTCTTCCGCGCCGCATCGACCGCCCGGCGGTCCAGATCGATCAGCCGCAGCGACGTCACCCCCGCCGACCGCAGGGCCACCGTCGCCAGCGCGCCATAGCCGCAGCCCAGATCGACGCCCGCCCCCTTCAGCGCCGGCATATGCTGGGCCAGCAGGGCCGAACCCGCGTCGATACGGTCCCAGGCGAAGACGCCCGGCTGGGACCAGGCCTCCAACCCCGGCACGATCCGCGCCGCCCCCTCGGCTATGGCTTCATCGATCCCGGTCAGGGTCTCGGGCTTGATCACAATACAGCGGCGGTGGTGCGCCTTGGCCGTCTCGCCCACCTCGACGCCGAAGCCAGTCAGCTCCTTCTTCAGCCGCGACCCGCCCTTGTCCTTGAGCGCCATCACATCCAGCCGCCCTCCGACCTTCAGCGCCCTCAGCGCCAGGGCCAGCGCATAGCGCCGCTCCAACACACCGGGCGGGGCGTAGATCATGACGTCATCGACCGAACCCTCGGGCACGGTCTCAAGCGCGGTGGAGCCGGGGATCAGGGGCGAGGTCTGGATCGCGGCGCCCGCTCCAGTGCTGGGCGGATCGAAGACGACCGGCGGTCGGCCGTAAAGAAGCGTGCTCATGCCCGCCCCTTAGAGGCAGACGCTGCAATTCGCCAGCGTCGCGGGACTCAGAACCCCGCCTGCAACAGCGCCAGCCCGACCACTCCAACCACGATTCGCCACCAGGCGAAGGGGCCGAAGCCGTGTTTGGACACGAAGTCCAGCAGGAACCGCACCACCACCAGCGCCGTCAGGAAGGCGGTCACGAAGCCCACCGCGATCAGGCCGACGTCGCTGAAATCCAGCGTCTTGTGGTTCTTCAGCAGGTCATAGGCCACCGCCGCCCCCATGGTGGGCAGGGCCAGGAAGAAGCTGAACTCCGCCGCCGACCGCTTGTCGGTCTTCAGCAGCAGGCCGCCGGCGATGGTGGCGCCGGATCGCGACACGCCGGGGATCATGGCCAGGCACTGGAAAAGGCCGATCAGAAAATAGACCCGCATCGGATAGGCGTTCGCGTCCAGCCACTGCGGCCGCTTGTCCATCCGGTCCAGCAGCAGCAGGAGGATCCCGCCGACGATCAGGGCGACGCACACCACCTGCGGCGTCTCGAACAGCACGGTCTTGATGAAGTCATAGGCTAGGAAGCCGATCACCACCGCCGGCGCGAACGCGACCAGCAGCCCGATCAGGAAGCGCCGCGCCTCCGCGTCGAAGGGCCAGCGCGTCGCCAGGGTCCACAGCCGCCTGAAATAGACGCTGACGATGGCCAGCAGCGCGCCCAGCTGGATGACGATCTCGAACGTCTTGCCCGAGCTCTGGAAGCCCATGAAATGGCCGAGCAGAAGCATGTGGCCGGTGGAGGACACCGGTATGAACTCGGTCAGTCCTTCGACCAGACCGAGAATGATCGCTGCAAGCCAGTCAGACATGATATCCCCGTGGGGCCGGCCCGCCTGACCGAAAAACGTCAGTGGGAGCCCGGCTCGGGCCCCACATAGCGCAATCTCGCCCGGATAGGCGAGCCGTCCGCCGCCTGATCCACAGCATGGGCCAGAAGGCCGATCAGACGCCCCAGCATCAACAGGTCCCCCGCCCCCGTCGGACCCAGGTCCAGTCGGCGCGCCGTCAGGGCCAGGGCCAGACCGAAGCCCGGCGGCAGTCCGCCCGCCGCCTCGCCCTCGGTCCAGACCGCCTTCAGGTCCGCCGTCAGGTCCGCCGCATCCAACAGGGCGGGGGCGCGCGGATCGACCCGGCCGAATTCCGTATCCGCCGCGAAGCCCGGCGCGCACCCCTTCAGCCCGATCCAGCGCCGCGCCGCGCCGGTCGGATCGCGCCGCGCCTCGCCGACATAGGCCACGACATCGTCGATTTCCGTCAGCGGCGTCCCCCCCAGGGTGGTCGCGCCCGCCAGAACGGCGCCGGCCAGGGGTGCGCCCCCGCCCGCCGCCGCCCGCGTCGCCAGGACCGCGTCGTCCAGGCCGGCGTCGGCGCCCAGCACCAGGGCGCGACGGATCAGATGACTGTCGCGTTCGGCCGCCTTGAAGCCGCGCGCCAGCCGCTGGTGAAGATACAGGCGGGGGCCCGGCCCGGGCCGGCGGTCCACCACCTCGCTCAGCAGAGAGGCGGCCTCGCGCTTGAGGCTGACGGGGTCATGAGTGCGAAGCGCCCGGTCCTCGATGGCGCGGCGGCCCAGCACGGCCAGGACCCGCCTCTGGGTCGATCCGCCGACGATGGGGTCGATGCGAGGCTTCAGATCGGCGAAGGGATTGGTTTCGCGGGCGTCCCACAGGGCGCGCGCCGCCGTCTCTATGGTCGCGGTCGCCGCCAGTTGCACCGCGTCCAGACCGCGATAGAACAGCCGACCGTCGGCGATCAGCGACACCGAGGACTGGATGTCCGCCTCGCCCCGCGTCGCCGCCCCCATGACCGGCGCCCGCACTTCGGGGCCATCCGCCTCGGCGCCGCCCTCGCCGCACAGCCGCGCCACGTCGGAGACGGCGTACAGACTGCGTCGGGGATCGGTGGGATCGGGTCGGGCGGCGATCCGGCCGCGACTGACATAGGCGTACAGGGTCTGGGCCTTGACCCCAAGCCGGGTCAGGGCCTCGCTCCGCGCGATCCAGCGTTCGTCAGCGCTCATGTCGTCCCCACGACTGATGCCCATCAACTATGTACGGCGTTCGACATAGCGCCGTTGTGTGTCCTTAACGCTAACGCACGCCGCAATCCAAAGGAGGCGCTCGAATTAGGGCCTGCGGTTGGCATTCCGCCACGATTGCGCGACAAGAGGCGGGAATGACGTCGCCCGCTCCTCCTCCCGCACCCGCGCCCCTTGAAGACGCTCATCTGGCCACCCGCCGCATCACGCGACTGTCGGTGGGGGTCGCTCTGGTGCTGATCGTGCTGAAGGCCTTTGCGTTGGGCGCCTCCGGTTCGGTCTCCATCCTGGCGACGCTGACGGATTCGGTGCTGGATCTGGTCGCCTCGCTGGCGACCTTCTTCGCCGTGCGCTGGGCCGCCACACCGGCGGACGAGGATCATCGCTACGGCCACGGCAAGGGCGAGGCCCTGGCCGCCATGGTCCAGGCCGGTCTGGTCTTCGCCTCCGCCATCTTCATCGGGTGGGAAGGGATTCAGCGCATCTTCGATCCGCGTCCCGTCACCTCCGGCGGCTGGGCGACCGGGGTGGTGATCGTCTCCATCGCCATCACCGCCTGGCTGGTCTGGATGCAGACCCGGGCCCTTAAGAAGACCGGCTCCATGGCCGTCGCCGGCGATCGCGCCCATTACGCCGCCGACCTGGCCGCCAATCTGGTGGTGCTGATCGGGGTGATCTCGGGCGCCTTCCTGGGGGCGCCCGGCCTGGACGCCGCCGCCGGCCTGGTGGTCGCCGTCTGGCTGTTCTGGGGGGCGACCGGCATGTTGAAGGCCGCCGCCGACCATCTGCTGGACCGCGCCGTGCCCGAGACGGACCGCGCCGCCGTCATCCACGCCGTCCTCGCCGACCCGCGCATCTCAGGCGTCCACCAGTTGCGCACCCGCATGGCGGGCCAGGTGATGATGGTTCAGATGCACGTCGATCTGGACCCCGACCTGACGCTGGACGCCGCCCACGCCATCGTGGTGGAAGCCGAGACCCGGGTGCTCAGCCACTTTCCCGCCGCCGACATCCCGATTCACGCCGATCCCCGCGGCCGGG
>NZ_JMQR01000100.1:0-10972 GCF_000698025.1 Brevundimonas sp. EAKA
GCCCGGCGGCTCCGGCGCGGTGCTGATGGACTGGCGCGGCGTCATCACCGCGGCGGACCGCGACCGGTATCAGCGTCGCGACGCCGCCTGGACCCTGGCCCTGCAACAGGCGGGGCGCCAGCGTGGATCCGGCGATCTGAACAGTCTGGGCGATCTGATCGACCCCAGGGCCGGCCGCGCCGACGTGGCGCCGCCGCCCGGAAACTACCGCTGCCGCACCGTCAAACTGGGCTCCCAGGGCGGTGAGGATGGTCTGGGCTATGTAATCTACGGCTGGTTCGCCTGCCGGATCGAACAGACCTCGCGCGGCCTGAAGTTCACCAAATTGACGGGGTCGCAGCGTCCGTCGGGCCTGTTGTTCCCCGAGAACGACCGCCACATGCTGCTGCTCGGCTCCATGGCCCTGGCCCAGGAACCGGCCGCCAACTCCTACGGCCGCAATCCCGACCGCGACATGGTCGCCGTGCTGGAACGGATCGGCGAGGCGCGCTGGCGGCTGGTCCTGCCCTGGCCGCAGTATGAGTCCAATCTGGATCTGATCGAGCTGGTCCCCGCCAGCGGCGGCTGACTGAACCTTGCGGCGGCTCGGCCGTTAGGGGGGGCGTATCCCACGGAAGCTCGATCATGCGCCGCACCCCGCTCGTCTTCGCCCTCGCCGCCACCGCCGCCCTTGCGGCCTGTGGTGAAAACAGCCCGAACAGCGCGGCTGAGATTTCCCCCGCCGTGTCCGAACCCGCCGCAGGCGTGCCGGCCCGCGCCGCGCCGCCCGCCCGGGCGACGCCCGAACAGCAGGCGGCGACCCCGACCGGCGGGGTCCAGGGCGGGACCGACAACTGGCGCAGCGTCGCCACGCCCGGGGACGCCAGCCTGCTGGGACGGCTCGATCAGGCCTGGCGCATGAGCCGCGCCGAGGCGGAAACGGCCGGCTTCGCCCGTCAGGTCGAGGCCCTGGGGCCTTTGGTCGATCCCAACGCCGCCCAGGCGGGCCAGCTTCAGCCCGCGCCCGGCGACTACCGCTGTCGCACAATCAGGCTGGGACGCCACGCCGAGGGCCAGGGCGCCGCCTTTGTCGAACAGCCTTGGGCCGCCTGTTCGGTGGAGATGACCCCCGGCGGCGATCTGATCCTGGCCAAGACCGCCGGGTCGCAGCGGATGCGCGGCCTGCTTTATCCGGATACGGATCGTCGCCTGGTCTATGTCGGAGCCCAGGCCGTGGGCGAGGCGCAGAAGGCCGTCCCCGCCTATGGCCAGGACACCGCGCGCGACCAGGTCGGGGTGCTGGAACGGATCGGCCAGAACCGCTGGCGGCTGGTCCTGCCCTGGCCCAGGCAGGACGCCAAGCTGGAGCTGGTCGAGATCACGCGCTGATCGGCTAGACCCGCGTCAGCTTCAGATCCTGATAGTCGTATGAGAAGTCGATGTCGGGCGACACGCCCTTCATCGTCGCCGTGGCCGGTTTGGCGGTCTGGATGTTGAAGGTGACGAAGGCGTCCTCCTCGCGCTTGTCCGGGAACCGGGTGCGGAATGTTTCGCCGTCATAGGGTTCCAGCCAGCCTTGCAGCGCCGGGGTGTGGGTGAAGGTCAGCCACAGGCCGGTCCTGCGATTTCGGCCCCGGCCCTCGGTCTTCCGTTCAATGGTGATGTCGCCGTACCAGGGGTCGCGCCAGGTTCCGGCATAGGCCTCCAACGGCATGCTCGGCGCCGCGCCCGCCGCCTGTTTGGCGTCGATCTCGGCGGCGGCGGCGATGGATTTCGCATTGCCCTCGGCCTCCAGCCGTTTGGAGTCGGCGATCCAGTCCACATCGACCTTGCCCATGCACAGGTCGGCGATGCCCGCGCGCAGGGCGCGCAGCAGGAAGCTTTCCTCGGCGTTGGAGAAGATGCTGAAACCGGTCTTGCGGCCGGGGATCAGCACCGTGGCCGAAATCCCGCCGGGCGAGCCGCCGCCGTGGCTGATCAGCCGCTCGCCGCGATAGTCCTGAACCTGCAGCCCCATCGCATAGGTCGAGGCGATGGCCCGATTCGGCAGCTCCGCCGTCGGTCCGGGCGAACTGCCGACGATGATGTTGGGCTTGAACATCTCGCGCGCCGCCGCCTCCGAGAACAGCCGGGTTCCGTCGGGCAGCAGGCCGTCGTTCAGCCGCACGGCGATCCACTTGGCCCAGTCGGTCGGGGTGGTGCAGATTCCGCCCGCCGCCGCCGCCGAATCCCAGTTCCAAACCTCGACGATGGAGGCCGCGATCGGCGTCATCGCCCCCTGATAGCGCAACGGCGGTCCGACCCGGCCATGGGGCAGGGCGGACCTGGCCGGATCGGCCAGCCGCGCCAGGGGCACGGTCTCGCTCATGCCGACGCGGTCCAGGATGCGGGTCTGGATGAAGTCTTCCCAGGTCAGGCCCGACACCGCCTCGATCACCGCCCCGGCGACCACGAACATCAGGTTGCAATAGTGATAGCGCGCCCGGAACCCGTCCTTGATGGGCACGAAGGCGGCCTGGGCCAGGACCTCGGCGCGGGTCCGGTCGCTGTTGGGCCAGAACAGCAGGTCGCCGGCGCCCAGGCCGAACCCGGCGCGGTGGCTCAGGGTGTCGCGCACCGTGATGTGTTCGCCGATATAGGGGTCCGACAGGGTGAAACCGGGCAGATAGGTGCGAATGGGCGCGTCCCACGCCACCTTGCCCTCGTCGACCAGGATGGCCAGGGCGGCGGCGGTGACGTTCTTGGTGTTCGACGCGATGGCGAACAGGGTGTGTTCGTCCGCCCGGGCGGGCTTGCCCTGAAGCTTCACGCCGTAACCGCGCGTCAGGACGGGCGTTCCGTCCTTGACCACGGCGATCCCCAACGCCGGCTGGTCGGGCCATGCCGCCATGGCCTGGGTCACATAGGCGTCCACCGCCTCGGCCAGACCCGCATCGTCATTGGCCGCCTGCGCCCAGACGGGACCGCCGGCGGCTTGGGCCGCCAGCGCCGCCGCGCCTCCGGAAGCGAACAGGGAACGGCGCGACAGGCGAAGGGACATCAGGAAAGGCTCCGGCGAAGACTGCCGTGACGCTAACGCGCCTTTCCCCTCTAGACCAGCCGCCAGGCCTGCAGATGGTCCAGCACGTCGGCGACGATCTGCTGGCGGGTGAAGCCGGTCACGTCGCGCGGCCGGGTCCCCTCGCCGGTCTGGGCCGTCATGCGCCATTCGATGGCGCGGCGACCCTCCGGCGCGTCCAACGGGGTGATGGCGGGCAGGGGGCGCGACCGGGCGCCCAGTCGGTAAAGAAAGTCGCGGCCCTCGGCGTGGGGCACGACCAGCCAGACCGCCTGTTCGTCCGCCTCGACCCGGCTCTGGTCCAGGCCTTCGGCGACCAGGGCCTCGCGCACCTCGGTCAGGGCGGGAACGCCGTGACGCTGCATCTGGCGGGCGATGTCGCGGCGGCTGGCCGGGGCGAAGATCCGCTTCAACCGCTCGCCCAGCGGCGGCGTCTCGGTCTCGACCGTCTCGCCCTTCAGGTCGGCGTTCATCTGCCGGATCAGGGCCAGACACAGCAGGATGATGATGACGGTCAAGGGCAGGGCGGCCATCAGTGTGGCGGCCTGGAGCGCGCTCAGCCCGCCCGCCAGCAGCAAGGCCGCCGCCGTCAGTCCCTCCAGCGTGCACCAGTAGACCCGCTGCCAGCGCGGCGTGTCGTCCGCCCCGCCCGAGGCGATGGTGTCGATCACCAGCGACCCGCTGTCGGCCGAGGTGACGAAGAAGACCGCCACCAGCAGCACCGCCAGGGTCGAGGTGATCGCCGCCCCCGGCAGGTTCTCCAGGAAGTGGAAGATGGCGGTCGACAGATCGGTCTGCACCGCCTGCGAAATCGCACCCGCCGCCTGGCCCATGTCCAGGCTGATGGCCGTGTTTCCGAACACCGTCATCCACAGGAAGGTGAAGCCGGTCGGGACCAGCAGCACGCCGATGATGAACTGCCGCACCGTCCGGCCGCGCGAGATTCGGGCGATGAACATGCCCACGAACGGCGACCAGGCGATCCACCAGGCCCAGTAGAACAGGGTCCAGTTGGCCATCCAGCCGCGCGGCTCATAGGCGTAGAGGTTGAAGGTGCGGATGAAGAAATGGTCCAGGTACAGGCCGAAATTCTGCACCAGGGCCTTCAGCAGAAAGCCCGTCGGCCCGACCACCAGCACGAACAGCATCAGCAGCACGGCCAGGACCAGGTTCAGCTCCGACAGGCGCCGCACCCCCTTGTCCAGCCCGGTCAGGACCGAGGCGGTCGCCGCCGCCATGACCAGGGCGATCAGGCCCACCTGCATCCAGGGCGTATTGGGCAGGCCGGTCAGATAGTTCAGGCCGCTGTTGATCTGGGACACCCCCAGGCCCAGCGAGGTGGCGATGCCGAACAGGGTGCCGCAGATGGCGAAGATGTCGACGGCGTCGCCGATCGGCCCGTTGATCCGCTTGCCCAGCAACGGCGACAGCCCGGACCGCAGCGTCAGCGGCAGCCCCTTGCGGTGCGCGAAATAGGCCAGGCTCAGCCCCACCATCGCATAGACGGCCCAGGCGTGGACGCCCCAGTGGGTGAAGGTGATCACCATGGCCTCGCGCGCGGCGTCCAGGGTGCCGGGCGCGGCCTCGGGCGGGGCGGCGTAATGCTGGATCGGCTCGGCGACGGCGAAATACATCAGGCCGATGCCCATGCCGGCGGCGAACAGCATGGCCAGCCAGGAGACATAGGGGAAGTCGGGCTCGGCGTCGTCGGGCCCCAGCTTCAGCCGGCCCGTCGGCCCCAGGGCCAGATAGGCCGCCACCGCCAGGAAGCCGGCGACCGAGGCGACATAGAACCAGCCGAAGGTGTCGATCACCCAGGCCTGGGCGCGGCCGAAGAACAGGTCCGAGGCGCCGGGCGCGACCAGGGCGACCAGCAGCAGGGCCCCGGCTATGGCGCTCGCGCCCCAGAAGACGCGCGGGTTCATCTTGGATCTCAGCATCGGCTGAAAGCGTATGGCGAAGCTGGAGGTTCCCGCCCCGCCCCGCCCCGTCGCGCGTAAGGCGATCGGCGGCGAACACCCCGCGATTGGACCCGGCGCCCGAGGCGGCCTAGAGATCGCACTGGAGGCTTGAATGGAATTTCTGACGAACGGGCCGGTCGATCCGGGGGTCATACTGCCGTTTCTGGCGGCGGTCGTCCTGATCGAGCTGACGCCCGGTCCCAACATGGGCTGGCTGGCGCTGGTGTCCCTGTCGCAGGGCCGCACGGCGGGGCTGTCGGCGGTGGCGGGCATCACCCTGGGCCTGACCCTGTGGATGCTGGCCGCCGCCTTCGGCCTGACCGAGATCGTGCTGGCCTGGCCGGCCCTGTATCAGGCCATTCGGTGGGCGGGCGTGGGGTTTCTGTTCTGGCTCGCCTGGGAAGCCTGGAAGGGCGAGGGCGGTCCGGCCCGTCCGGCGCCCCAGACGCGTGATCGTCGTCGTGCGCTTTTCCTGCGGGGCCTGACCGCCAATCTGCTGAATCCGAAGGCGGCGCTGTTCTATATCGCCCTGCTGCCGGGCTTCATGCGTCAGGACTACGGCCCGGCCCTGCCCCAGGCGCTGACCCTGGGCGGGGTGCATGTGGCGGTCAGCGTGGCGATTCACGGACTGATCGTCGTCACCGCAGCCCGCGTGAGCCGTTGCGGCGCCGTCAGCCAGGGCGCAGGCGGCCGCGCCCTGATGGCGGGCGGGCTGGTGCTGATCGCGGCCTGGACGGCCTGGGAGACGCGGCTCTAGGCCGGCTCGCGTCTGCGGCCCGGCCGTCGGCCAGGGACGACAGACGGCGCCGCCGCAATTGATTCCGGTCAAGGCGAACCCTCGACCGTTGGGGGCACTTGTGTGGCCGGATCAACACACCCACTTCCTTCAGCGAACGACCGCGTCGCTCTCCAGAGGGCGCGTCGGACCATTTCCGCCTCACGAGGGGACACGACACGATGAATCTCGATCTCTACTCCGACCGCGCCAAACAGGCCGTCCAGTCCGCCCAGTCTCTGGCCCTGGCCCGCCGTCACCAGCAGTTCGCCCCCGAACACCTGTTGAAGGTGCTGCTGGAGGAGCGCGACGGCCTGGCCCGCAACCTGATCACCGCCGCCGGCGGCGACGCCAAACGCGCCGAGGCTGATGTCGAGACCGCGCTGAAGAAGCGCGCCCAGGTCACCGGCGGCTCGGGCCAGCTCTATCTGGACGGCGACACCGCCCGCGTCTTCGCCGCCGCCGAGGAAGCCTCCAAGACCGCCGGCGACGCCTTCGTCACCACCGAACGCCTGCTGGCCGCCCTGGCGCGCGAGGGCGGGGTCGCCGCCGAGGTGCTGAAAGCCTCGGGCGCCACCGCCGACAAGCTGGACGCCGCCATCGCCGAGGTGCGCAAGGGCAAGACCGCCGACAGCGCCGCCGCCGAAGACGGTTATGACGCCCTGAAACGCTACGCCCGCGACCTGACCCTGGCCGCCCGCGACGGCAAGATCGACCCGGTCATCGGCCGCGACGAAGAGATCCGCCGCACCATCCAGGTCCTGGCCCGCCGCACCAAGAACAACCCCGTCCTGATCGGCGAGCCCGGCGTGGGCAAGACCGCCATCGTCGAGGGCCTGGCCCTGCGCATCGGCAACGGCGACGTGCCCGAGAGCCTGCGCGACAAGACGGTGATGGCGCTCGACATGGGCTCCCTGATCGCCGGGGCCAAATACCGCGGCGAGTTCGAGGAGCGGCTGAAGGCCGTCCTGTCCGAGGTCTCGGCGGCCGAGGGCGGCATCGTCCTGTTCATCGACGAGATGCACACCCTGGTGGGCGCCGGAAAGGGCGACGGCGCCATGGACGCCTCCAACCTGCTGAAGCCGGCCCTGGCGCGCGGCGAACTCCACTGCGTCGGCGCCACGACGCTGGATGAGTACCGCAAACACGTCGAGAAGGACGCGGCCCTGGCCCGGCGCTTCCAGCCGGTCTTCGTCGCCGAGCCGACGGTCGAGGACACGGTCTCGATCCTCCGTGGACTGAAGGAGAAGTACGAGGTCCACCACGGAGTCCGCATCTCCGACAGCGCCATCGTCGCCGCCGCCACCCTGTCGAACCGCTACATCACCGACCGCTTCCTGCCGGACAAGGCCATCGACCTGATCGACGAGGCCGCCAGCCGCGTGCGCATGGCCGTGGACTCCAAGCCTGAGGCCCTGGACGAGATCGACCGCCGCCTGGTCCAGCTGAAGATCGAACGCGAGGCCCTGAAGAAAGAAACCGACACGGCCTCCCAGCACCGGCTGGAAAAGCTGGAGGACGAGATCGCCGATCTGGAAGGCCAGTCCGACGACCTGACCACCCAGTGGAAGGCCGAAAAGGACAAGGTCGGCCAGGGCGCGCAGCTGCGCGAAACCCTGGACCGCCTGCGTCTGGAACTGACCAACGCCCAGCGCGCCGGCGACCTGGGCCGCGCGTCCGAAATCGCCTACGGCCAGATCCCCCAGATCGAAAAACAACTGGCCGAGGCCGAGGCCAATGAGACCAGCGGAAAGGGTCCCCTGACGCCCGAGGTCGTCGACGCCGAACAGATCGCCGCCGTCGTCAGCCGCTGGACCGGCGTCCCCGTCGACAAGATGCTGGAAGGCGAACGCGAGAAACTGCTGAAGATGGAAGAGGCCCTGGGCGGCCGCGTGGTGGGTCAGGACGAGGCCCTGGCCGCCGTCTCCGACGCCGTGCGCCGCGCCCGCGCCGGCCTGAACGACCCCAACCGTCCCCTGGGCAGTTTCCTGTTCCTGGGCCCGACCGGCGTGGGCAAGACCGAACTGACCAAGGCCCTGGCCGAGTTCCTGTTCGACGACGAGGCGGCCATCACCCGGCTCGACATGTCGGAATATATGGAGAAGCACAGCGTCTCCCGCCTGATCGGCGCCCCTCCCGGCTATGTCGGCTATGACGAGGGCGGCGCCCTGACCGAGGCCGTGCGCCGCCGCCCCTATCAGGTCGTCCTGTTCGACGAGGTCGAAAAGGCCCACCCCGACGTCTTCAACGTGTTGTTGCAGGTGCTGGACGACGGCCGCCTGACCGATGGCCAGGGCCGCACCATCGACTTCCGCAACACCCTGATCATCATGACCTCCAACCTGGGCAGCCAGTATCTGGCCGAACAGGGCGAGGGCGACGACGTCGAGGCCGTCCGCCCCTTCGTCATGGACGCCGTCCGCGCCCACTTCCGGCCCGAGTTCCTGAACCGGATCGACGAGATCATCCTGTTCCACCGCCTGGGCCGCGAACAGATGGGCGGCATCGTGCGGATCCAGCTGTCACGGTTCGAGAAGCTGCTGGCCGACCGCCGGCTGAACCTGTCCCTGGACGACGCGGCTTTGGCCTGGCTGGCCGACCGCGGCTACGACCCGGCCTATGGCGCGCGGCCGCTGAAGCGGGTGATCCAGAAGGAGCTGGTGGACCCGATTGCGCGGAAACTGCTGGCCGGCGAGATCGAGGACGGCGGGGTGATTGCGGTGACGGCCGGCGAGGGCGGGTTGGAGATCGGGAAGGCGCGGGTGCATTGAGCCTCCGTCCCCTCCTTTCGTCATCCTCCGGCAAGCCGCGTCTTCGCGGCGCAGACCGGGGGACCCAGCGGCGCCGTCAGGCGAAATCTCTCCGCCGCACGTTGCGGGAAGACCTCGTCCGCGACAGGTTCGCGCTCTCGCGCGCCGCTGGGTCCCCCGGTCTCGCTGCGCTCGCCGGAGGATGACGAAGGAGAGCGGGGCGGTTAGGGCCGCTTACGCGTTCTTGGTGTCGCGGCCGTCCGGCTCTTTCGCGACGCCCTTGAACGGTCCCGGAGACGATTTCCGCTCCATGAACTGACCATTGCCTTCGTCGCGCTTCTGCCAGTCGCCGTTCGGCTGCTGGGATTGGGTAGGGCCACGCATTCAACGCCTTCCTCCTTTCGTCATCCTCCGGCAAGCCGCGTCTTCGCGGCGCAGACCGGGGGACCCTTCGTCATTCTCCGGCCCGCGGAGCGGGACCGGGGGAGGCGCCGTCAGGCGAAATCCATCCGCCGCACGATGCGGGAAGACTTGGTCCGCGACAGGTTCGCGCTCTCGCGCGCCGCTGGGTCCCCCGGTCTCGCTGCGCTCGCCGGAGGATGACGAAAGTGAGAGGGGGCGTGGATGACGAAAGGTCGTGTGTCGTATAGGTTGTGCGAATGCCGCCCCATCGCACCTTTATCGCCACCTATATCATGGCCAGCGGGCGGAACGGCACGCTCTATGTCGGCATGACGGCGAACCTGACGGCGCGGGTGTGGAAGCATCGGACCGGCGCCTTCGACGGCTTCGGCAAGGCCTATGGCTGCACCCAACTGGTCTGGTTCGAACAGCACGCCTGGGTGGTGGAGGCCATTCGCCGTGAGAAGCGGATCAAGAAATGGCTGCGGGATTGGAAGCTGCAACTGATCGAGGCGGCCAACCCCGATTGGCGCGATCTGGCTGAGGGCTGGTATCCGGTCCATGACCCGAACTGGACGCCGCCCGTCGAGGATGAGGGGTTCCCCGGTTCCGCTTCGCAGCCCGAAGGGTAACGGGACGCCGCACAGGCGCCAGCGCCCCTAACTCCGCCGACGAACCCGTTGGTTTTCAAAGCTCTGATAAAAATTCACGCCGGTTTCCCTACCAGGGTTCGAAACCGTGGGATGATGACGCCGCGCCTCCGCATCGGGCGGGTGGCGTCGGAGGGAGGGCGGATTTCAGACTATTCAGACTATTCAGACACTGTTTTTTCGACGCGAGTCTGAAATCTCACTCCTGCGGGATCGGATTGGTCCTCGGGTCCGGGCCGTTGGTGACGACGCGGTCGCGTTCGCCCAGGTCCTTGACCACCTTGACGTCGGCGAAGCCCTGGGCCTCGAACAGGGCCTTGACCTGGGGCCCCTGGTCCCAGCCGATCTCGACGGCAAAGACGCCGCCGGGCTTGAGGATCCGCTTCACCTCGGGGGCCAGGTCGCGATAGGCCTGAAGCCCGTCGGGGCCGCCGTCCAGGGCCAGGTGCGGGTCGTGGTCGCGGACCTCGGGGTCCAGGGTCGGGATGTGGTCGGTGGGGATATAGGGCGGGTTGGACAGCACCAGGTCGAAGCTGGCGTCGCCGAAGCCCGCCGCCCATTCGGTGCGCAGGAAGGCCGCCCGGTCGTTCAGGTCCAGGTTGGCCGCGTTCTCCTTGGCCACGGCCAGGGCCTCGGTCGAGATGTCGGTGCCGACGCCGTGGGCCGCCGGCCGCTCGGCCAGCAGGGCCAGCAGGATGGCGCCCGAGCCGGTGCCCAGGTCGATGGCGCTGAAGGCCTGGGTCCTGGCGAAGGCCAGCATGGCCACGTCCATCAGGGTCTCGGTGTCGGGGCGGGGGCTGAGGACGTCGGGGGTGACGTTCAGCATGATCTTCCAGAAGCCCTTCTTGCCGACGATGCGCGACACGGGTTCGCGCTTCAGGCGGCGGTCGATCATGGCCTCATAGGCCGTGTGCTGTTCGGGCGTGACGACGCGGTAGGGGTCCGTCAGAATGTCCATGCGGCTGGCGCCGGCGGCGGCTTCCAGCAGCAGGCGGGCGTCGATGGCGGGGCTGTCGATGCGGCCGCCCTTCAGGCGGGCCTGGGCGGCCTTCCACACGGTCAGCAGGGTCGCGGCGCCGTCGGACGGCTTGGGGGAGAGGGGCTCGGTGGTCATTTCGGGTGATTGGCCCTTCGCGGCCGGGATTTCAAGCGCAGCCGATTTTCGGCGCCTCGGGAACGTCGCGCCAGCTTCGCCGTTGGCCTCCTGATGTCCAAGCCCAAGCCGTCCGCCGCCGCCGCCCTTCGCCGCCTGATCGCCGCCCGGTCGGAGGGGCGGCGCGGGCGCCCTGCCGGGGGTCTGGGCCGCCTGTGGAAATTCGTGGCCGCGACGGCGGGCGGCCTGGCCGCCGGCGCCGGCGCCGCCCATCTGCTCTACACCCAGGGCCACAAGGTCGGGC
>NZ_JMQR01000101.1:0-10833 GCF_000698025.1 Brevundimonas sp. EAKA
GATCACCGCCGGCCTGACCGCCGCCGACGCCTATGAGGGCGAGGCCTATCGCCGGGTGCGCGTGACGACGGAGGCGGGGGCGGAGGCGTGGGTGTATGTGGCGGCGGAGGAGTGAGAGCGCAGCGGAAGTAAGACCGTCAGCCTTAGCCACGAGCGCGGCATGGTCTCTCCATGAAATTTTTCAAACATCTGTTGTCCTCTTATGCCAAAGGTGGCGACGATGGTCTGTTCGCGATCGCGAGCCCGCCCGCTAGGGGCTTCAGGCATGTGAACATCCGGTGCGCCGCCCCCTCCCGAAATGCTAAGGCTCCGCCGAGCGCTGGAGGTGACCATTGCCCAAACTGACTGAAGCCGAACTCCACGAAGCGATCGTCCAGGGACGCTTTGGTGCCATTACGGTCGATACGAACATCTTCGACAAGTTCGGCTGTAACCTCGACATGCGCGCGCTGCGTGCCTTGGGACCTGTCGCGGCCCAGCATGAGATAAAGCTGATCTTCAGCGACATCATCGCTGGCGAGGTCCAAACCCACATTCGCAGAGTGGCCGCCGAACAGGCGGACAAGCTCCGCACCGCGCTTAACCAGTACCGCAAGGCCTGGCGGCGAATCGAGGCGGTGACCGACCTGGCCGTCCCGGTGGATCTCAACGCCGACCCGGCCATCCTCGCGGCGGACGAATGGGAGGACTACCTGGGCGCGGTGGGCGGTGAGGTGGTGACCTCCGAGGGACGGGCGAACATGGGCGAGCTCGTGCGCCGGTATTTCGCCGAGGAAACGCCCTTCATGACGACCGCCGCCAAGAAGGCGGAATTTCCGGACGCCATCGCTTTGCTCGCCCTCGACGCCTGGGCGCAGGAAGAGGGCTGCCTCATTCTGGCGATCAGCAAAGACGGTGACTGGCAGGCCTACGCGGAGACCTCGACCAACATCGTCTGTGTCCCGGAATTCGAGGGCACGCTGAACCGCTTCAACGCCGCCGGCCTCGACCTCGTCAAAAAGCTTACGGAACGGCTCCGCGCCGGGGAAGCCGACGAAGTCAAGGACGAGATCGACCTGGAACTCGAGTCCTGGCTTTCGGAGGCCGATTTCGAGGTCGAAGCACGTTCGGATTTCTCCTTCGATGCCCAGACTGAAGGCGCGTTCGTGCAGGAATGGGAAATCGTCGGCGAACCCCAAGTTCTGGCGCTGGAGGGAGAAGAGGTCACTTTCGCACTCGAGTTGGACTGCCTCATCGCCTTCAGCGCCTACTTCACGCTTTCAACCTGGGACAGTGTCGACGGCGAATATGTGTCTCTGAACGGCCAGACCGAGGAAACGGAAGCCAACCACAGGGTCACCGTGACCCTTAGGGTCGATCGCCGGGGTGACCCCGATCCCGACGTGCTCGAAGTAGAGGCCAATCGCCGACGGCTCACAGCGGACTTCGGGCTGATCAGCCTCGACTGGGGTTATGAGGAGTAAGGTCGACCGTCAGGTGACTCCAAGAGCCTGATCCGCCGAGTCCAACATCGTGCTGATCCCAGCGAATCGTGAGTGCGTCCTCGTCAGGTTACCGATGTCCTTTCCTCTGGAGTCGCGCGAATGTTCATCAGCACCCACCTGAGGGCGGACGTTCCAAAACACCGCGTTGAGTCAGGTTCCGCGCCCTGCACTCCGCTTCAACCGCCCCCGCCTTCCCATCCGCCCTTGCACCATCCCCCCGGCTTGATATGAGCGGGCCATGGCCAGCATCACCTATATCGAGCATGACGGAACCGAGCACGTGGTCGACGTGAAACCGGGGCTCAGCGTCATGGAGGGCGCGATCCGGAACAATGTGCCGGGGATCGATGCGGATTGCGGCGGGGCCTGCGCCTGCGCCACCTGCCATGTCTATGTCGACGAGGCCTGGCGCGAGGCGACGGGCAAACCCTCGGCCATGGAGGAGTCGATGCTGGACTTCGCCGAGGCGGTCGAGCCCAACAGCCGGCTGTCGTGCCAGATCCGCGTTTCCGACGCCCTGGACGGCCTGGTCGTGCGCCTGCCGGAAAACCAGCACTAGGACCGCCCGGCCGAAGCGGGCGATGACGGCTTTGGCCGCTTGAACCGTGCGCCCGGCGCCCCATCTGGATGCAGCGGCGCGGCGCGGCGAGGCCGGGCGTGAGGCGGGGGATTTCAGACGATTCAGACGATTCAGACTGTGTTTTTCCGCAGGCCGAGTCTGAATTCCGCGCGGCGGGCGCCGCCCCGGGTCACAGCGGGTCAATTCGCCGCTTGATGCCGGCGCATCCCGTCGCCATCTGAGCCGTTACGATCCTTCGACCCAGCCCGGACCCCCGACATGACCTTCGCTGACCCCACCCTGGACCCCAATCTCTCGGGCGACCTGATCAAGGAGGGCACGGACGCCTCCTTCATGACCGACGTCATCGAGGCGTCGAAGCATCAGCCGGTCATCGTCGATTTCTGGGCCACCTGGTGCGGGCCGTGCCGGACCCTGGGTCCGGCGCTGGAGAAGGGCGTGCGCGCCGCCAAGGGGGCGGTGAAGATGGTCAAGATCGATGTGGACGCCAACCCGGCCTATGCGGGCCAGCTGCGGGTGCAGTCGATCCCCACCGTCTACGCCTTCGTCAACGGCCAGCCGGTGGACGGCTTCCAGGGCGCGATCCCCGACAGCCAGATCAAGGCCTTCATCGACAAGCTGACCGGCGGCGCCGGCGGCTCGACCGAGACGGCGCAACTGCTGGAGCTGGGCGAGGAGTCGCTGGGCCTGAACGACTTCGGCGGCGCGGCCCAGGCCTTCGCCCATGTCCTGTCGATCGAGCCCGAGAACGAGAAGGCCATCGCCGGCATGGCGCGGGTCTATCTGGCGAGCGGCGATCCCGAACAGGCGGCCCAGACCATCGCCATGGCCCCCCAGGACTCCAAGGAGCCGGCGGTCCAGAGCGTGCGCGCGCAACTGGCCCTGGCGGCCAAGGCGCCGACAGGGGCTTCCGCCGAGCTTGAGGCCAAGGTCGCGGCCGCCCCCGACGACCATCAGGCCCGGTTCGACCTGGCCGAGGCCCAGAGCGCGGCCGGCGACTTCAAGGGCGCGGTCGATAATCTGCTGCACATCATCCAGGCCGATCGCGAGTGGAACGACCAGGCGGCCCGCAAGCAGCTGCTGGTCATCTTCGACGCGGCCGGCGTCAGTTCCGACGTCGCCAAGGACGGGCGTCGCCGCCTGTCCTCCATCCTTTTCTCGTAGGCGCCAAAACACCGGCCTCAAAATAGCCCGAAGGGCGATAGGCCAAGCAACACCGGCCTCAAGCAGCCCGCAGGGCGATAGGCCAAGGAGACATGATGCCTCAAGGCTATGTTCGAGCCCTCGATCTGCCGCAGGTGATCCCGGTGTTCCCGCTGGAGGGGGCCATACTGCTGCCGCGCGGCCAGCTGCCGTTGAACATCTTCGAGCCGCGCTATCTCAACATGGTGGACGACGCCATGGCCGGGGACCGGATCATCGGCCTGGTCCAGCCCAAGGGCGGGACTCCGGCCCTGCCCGGCCTGTCGCCGGTCGGCTGCGCCGGGCGGATCACCGGTTTTGCGGAAACCTCGGACGGTCGGTATCTGATCACCCTGACCGGGGTGTCGCGGTTCCGCATCGCCGCCGAACTGCCGTCCAAGGCGCCCTATCGCCAGGTCCGCGCGGCCTTCGACGCCTATGAGGACGATCTGGCGCCCCCGCCGGAAGAGCCGGACTTCGACCGCCACGCCTTCCTTGACGCCCTGCGCGCCTACATGACCCACCGGCTGCTGGACATCGACTGGGATACGGCCGAGAGCGCGCCGATGGAGGCCTTGATCAACAGCCTGTCGATGGCCCTGCCGTTCGAACCGGCCGAGAAACAGGCCCTTCTGGAGGCCATGGGCCTGCTGCCCCGCGCCGAGGCCCTGACCGCCCTGCTCCGCATCGACGCCGCCGACGCCGGTGACGACGCGGCGCCGTCCATGCAATGACGGGCTCAAGTAGCGCAAAGCGCGGTAGCCCCCTAAAGAACCCTCAAGTAGCGCAAAGCGCGACAGGCCCAGAACAATGAGTGACGCCTTCAACACGCCCGTCTCCGTCGATCCCCGCCTGCTGGAGGTGCTGGTCTGCCCGGTCACGCGCGGCAAGCTGACCTACGACCGCGACGCGGGCGAACTGATCTCCGTCGGCGCCAAACTGGCCTATCCGATCCGCGAGGGCGTGCCGATCATGCTGGCCGAGGAAGCCCGTCCGCTGGACTGACTTATACTCCGCTCATCCCGGCGAAAGCCGGGACCCAGTGCTTTGGGCGAAAGGTCGGTGTGGTTCGCACAGCCTTGTCCCCACGCACTGCCGAGCGAAAGAACTGGGTCCCGGCTTTCGCCGGGATGAGCGGATGGGGGTTTCACCGGTGTTCCGGCGTTCCCATCCCGTAAACCCGCTACATAGAGAAGGCCTACCGATGTTGAAAATCGCCATCCAGATGGACCCGATCGAGGCCGTCGACATCGCCGGGGACACCAGCTTCCTGATGGCCGAGACGGCCCAGGCGCGCGGGCATAGGCTGTGGGTCTATGATTTCCGCACCCTGGCGCTGGAGGAGGGCCGCCTCTACTGCCGCGCCCGGCCGATCACCGTGCGACGCGAGGTCGGCAACCACGTCGATTTCGGCGACTGGGTGAAGCTGGACCTGGCCGAGGACGTGGACGTCATCCTGATGCGCCAGGACCCGCCGTTCGACATGGCCTATGTCACCGCCACCTATCTGCTGGAGACGGTCCATCCGAAGACCCTGGTGGTCAACGACCCGGCCCAGGTGCGTTCGGCGCCCGAGAAGCTGCTGGTCACCGCCTTCCCCGGACTCCAGCCCCCGACCCTGATCTCGGCCGATCCCGTCGCCCTGAACGCCGTCCACGAGCAGCATGGCGAGGGGGTGCTGAAGCCGCTGCACGGCAACGGGGGCTCGGGCGTGGTCAAGCTGCGCGCCGACGACCCCAATCTGGACGCCCTGATCGAGATCCACGCCGTGGGCAGCCGCGATCCGCTGGTGATCCAGAAATTCATCCCCGCCGTGTCCAGGGGCGACAAGCGCATCCTGCTGATCGACGGCGAGCCGGTGGGCGCGATCAACCGCGTGCCGGCGGCCGGCGCCGTCCGCTCGAACCTGCACGTCGGCGGCACGGCCATGCCGGTCGAGCTGACGCCGCGCGATCTGGAGATCTGCGCCGCCATCGGCCCGACCCTGAGGGAACGCGGCCTGATCTTCGTCGGCATCGACGTGATCGGCGACTATCTGACCGAGATCAACGTCACCTCCCCCACCGGCGCCCAGCAGCTGAAGACCTTCACCGGCGTCGACGCCACCGCCCTGATGTGGGACGTGATTGAGGCCAAGCGCGCCGCACAGGTTGCGTGATCGCCACTTGAATTAGATTTCAGTTCATGGTTCGTTCCTTCTCCGGGTGGGAGAGGACGTCATGGTCGCGCGGGTTGTCACGGTCGCCTTCGACGGGGTCGAGGCCCGGCGCGTGGATGTCGAGGTCCAGCTGGTCGGCCAGGACCAGCAGACGGTGTTCAACATCGTCGGCCTGCCGGACAAGGCGGTGGCCGAAAGCCGCGAACGGGTGCGGGGCGCCTTTGCGGGCATCGGCCTGGCGCTTCCGGCCAAGCGGATCATCGCCAATCTGGCCCCGGCCGATCTGCCCAAGGAGGGCAGTCATTTCGACCTGCCGCTGGCCCTGGCCCTGATGGCGGCCATGGGGGTGATCGCGCCGGACGCCCTGGACGGCTGGGCGGCCATCGGCGAACTGGGGCTGGACGGCCAGATCGCGCGGGTCGGCGGCGCCCTGCCGGCCGCCGTCGCCGCCGACGCAATGGGCCTGGGCCTGATCTGCCCCGAGGCGACGGGGCCCGAGGCGGCCTGGGCCGGCGGCGCCCGCATCCTGGCGCCGCGATCCCTGATCGCCCTGGTCAATCATTTCAAGGGAACCCAGGTCCTGCGCGCGCCGGAGCCCGGCCCGCTGGCGACCGGCGGCGTCGCGCCCGACCTGCGCGAGGTCAAGGGCCAGGAGGGGGCCAAGCGGGCGCTGGAGATCGCCGCGGCGGGAGGGCACAATCTGCTGTTCGTCGGCCCGCCGGGATCGGGCAAGTCGATGATGGCGCAACGCCTGCCGGGCCTGTTGCCGCCCCTGACCTCGCAGGAACTGCTGGAGACCTCGATGGTCTGGTCGGTCGCCGGCCTGATCGAGCGCGGCGCCCTGACCCGGGATCGGCCCTTCAGAAGCCCGCACCATTCGGCCTCGATGGCGGCCCTGACCGGCGGGGGCCTGCGCGCCAAGCCGGGCGAGGCTTCGTTGGCGCACAACGGAATCCTGTTCCTCGACGAACTGCCGGAATACAGCGCCCAGGCCCTGGATTCCCTGCGCGCGCCGCTGGAGACGGGCGAGATCGTAGTGGCCCGCGCCAACGCCCATATCCGCTATCCGGCGCGGTTCCAGCTGGTGGCGGCGATGAACCCCTGTCGGTGCGGCATGGGCGGGGCCGGGCGCGGCGCCTGCGGCAAGGCTCCCCGCTGCCAGCGCGATTACCAGAACCGCATCTCCGGCCCGATGTTCGACCGGATCGACCTGACGGTGGAGACCCCGCCCGTCACCGCCGCCGACATGACACTGCCCCCGCCGGCCGAAGGCACGGCCGAGGCCAAGGCCCGCGTCGCCGCCGCCCGCGCCATGCAGGAGGACCGGGTGCGCGAGGCGGGGCTGGATCCGGCCCAGGGGCTGAACGCCCGCGCCTCGGGCGACACTCTCGATCGGTTCGCCACGCCCGACGAGGCGGGCCGGATGCTGTTGATGGGGGCGGGCGAGGCCGGGGGGCTGACCGCGCGGGGCTGGACCCGCACCCTGCGCCTGGCCCGCACCATCGCCGACCTGGACGGCTGCACCGGCGTGCTGCGGCGCCACATCGCCGAGGCCCTGATCTATCGCCGCACCACCGTGGGGGCCGAGGCCGACTTCGACCGACGCCAGGCCCAGCGGGGCGAGGGGTCCGAGATCCGGGAAGCGACGGCGGAACAGGCGCCCTTCCTCTATTCGTGAGAGGGGCAATCCTTAACCCGCCGCCCCTATATTGCCGGTCTACGGAGACGATGATGGCGCGACGGGCGGCGACGAAACGGATCGAGACCCAGGCGACGCAGGCCGTGGATCCGGCCCAGCAGTTCCTGCGGCTGATGAGCCACGAGATGCGCACGCCGCTGAACGGCGTGCTGGGCATGATCAATCTGCTGCAGCGCACACGGCTGGACGGCGCCCAGCGCGCCTATGCCGAGAATGCGCGCCAGTCGGCTGAACATCTGCTGGGCCTGGTCAACGACCTGCTGGACTACGCCCGGCTGGAGGCGGGGTCGCTGGAGTTCGACCTGGCGCCGGTCGATCTGGAAGGCCTGGTGCGCGGCGTCGCCGAACTGCTGAGCCCGCGCGCCCACGACAAGGGGCTGGAGATCGTCTGGTCGGTCGCCGCCGACGCCCCCGACATCCTGGCCGACGAGGGCCGGCTGCGACAGGTGCTGTTCAATCTGGCCGGCAATGCAGTCAAGTTCACCGAGACCGGCGGCGTGCGCCTGTCGGTCGAACGCGTCACCCCGGGTCCCACCGACATGGACGACGGGCGCGTCCGTCTGGCCTTCATCATCGACGACACCGGCCCCGGCGTGCCGGCCGAAGCCCGCGCCCGCATCTTCGAGGAGTTCGGCCACGCCGATTCCTCCGACGCCGTGCGCCATGACGGCGCGGGCCTGGGCCTGGCGGTGGTGCGCAAACTGGCGACGGCGATGGGGGGGACGGCTCGGGTCGAGGATCGACCGCGCGGCGCCGACGCCGATGCTCGCGGCGGAGCCCGTTTCCGCTTCGAGGCCGGTTTCCTGCCCGTCGCCCGCCAGCGCGACACCCCGCTGCACGGCCAGACGGTCTGCATACTCTCGCCCGATTCCTTCGTCCGCGCCGCCGCCGCCGATCAGATCAAGGCGTCCGGAGGCCGGGTCGCCGCCAAGGCCCCGGTGACCCTGGTCGACCATGCGGGCGCCCCCGCCGGCGACCTGGCGCCTCTTCCGCCCGCAGGGCGGGGCGTCGTGCTGCTGAAACCGTCCGAACGGGACCTGATCCCCCGCTATCGGGCCGCCGGCTTCCACGGCTATCTGATCAAGCCCCTGCGCCGGGCCTCCCTGGCCGAACGGGTTCTGGCCGCCGTGGGCGCGGACCCCGCCGCCCCGACCGCCGTCGCCGCGCCCGAAGACGACCGCGTGATCCCCGCCCGGTTCGCCGGCGTCCGCGTGCTGCTGGCCGAGGACAATCCGGTCGGCGCCCTTCTGGCCCGCACCCTGCTGCGGCGCGAGGGCTGCACCGTCGAGACCGCCGCCACGGGCCATGAGGCCGTCGCCGCCCTGGCGCGCGCCCGCTATGACCTGGTCTTCATGGACATGCGGATGCCGGGCATGGACGGTCCCGCCGCCGCCCGCGCCATCCGCGCTGCGGGCGACGCCACCCCCATACTGGCCCTGACCGCCAACGCCTTCGCCGAGGACCGGCGCCTGTGCCTGGAGGCCGGAATGAACGAGCATCTGGTCAAGCCGCTGGACGCCGAGGCCCTGCGCGCCGCCTTGGCCCGCTGGACGAAACGCGACATCCGCGCCAAGGTCGGCTGAGTTACAGGCGCCCGCGATTCCGGCCGCCGCCGGAGCCGTGCATGACCGATCAAGCCACCCCCGCCGAAGAAGTCGCAGCCCTGCGGCCTCAGCCCAAGGGATTTGGCGTCATCAAGGCCGCCTTCCGCGAACGTCGGACCTTGGCCATGCTTTTGCTTGGGTTTTCGGCCGGTCTTCCGTTCGCCATGCTGTTCGGCACCCTGAACGCCTGGCTTTCGGAGGTCGATGTCTCGGTCGCGACCATCGGCATCCTCTCCTGGGTGGGTCTTTTCGGCGCCTTCAAGTTCCTTTGGTCTCCTGCGGTGGGGCTTCGGCTGCCGCTGGTCGCACGAATGGGCCGGCGCCGGTCCTGGCTGGTCGTTTGTCAGTCGGTCCTCGCCCTAGTCTTCATCGTCATCGCCGCATCGCATCCGACAGGCGGCGCGATCGGTGTCCTGGCCATGGCTGCAGCCGTCGGCGCCTTCGCCTCCGCCACCCAGGACATCGTCATAGATACCTGGCGGATCGAGGCGGCCGATGACGGCCTGCCTGTCGATCTTCTGTCATCGGTCTATCAACTGGGATTCCGCACGGCGGCCCTGGTCGGCGGAGCCGGCGCCCTGGTCCTGGCCGATACGGCCGGCTGGACGGCGACATTTGTGGCGGCGGCTGTCCTGATGGGGCTTGGCCTGGCCGGAAGCTTGATCGCGCCGGAACCGGCCGTCGTGGCCGATCAGGCCGTGGCGCGCGAGCGGGTCGGCTCGCCTCGGCTTCGCCGGGCCGCCCTGCTGGTCACCCTGGCGGCCTGGGCCTGGGCGGCCTTCATGTTGATCCGTTTCATGATCACCGCCCTAACGACCGTGCCCGCGCCGAGCGCGGGTCAGTTCATCCAGTCCTGGGGACCCGGCATTGTGGCGGCGGCGGTTCTGCTTCCGGCCGCTCTCGCCGGCGCCTTGGTCTGGCGCGGCCGGTCAGCGGTCTCGACGGGTCAGGAGTCGATGGGTGTCGGGGATCGATTCTATGATGCGATCCTCGCGCCCCTCGTCGAATTGATGGGTCGGCTCGGCTGGGGCGCCTTGATCGTCCTGGGCCTGGTGCTCAGCTATCGGATCACCGACGGCGTCTGGGGGCCGTTCGCCTATCCCTTCTATCTTGGTACGGAGGGCGGCGGCCTGGGGCGGACGATGACGGAAGTTGCTTTGGCGTCCAAGACTTTCGGCGTCGTCATGACCATCCTGGGCATCGGCCTGGGAGGTTGGGCTCTGGTCGTCGTCGGCCGCATGCCCTGTCTTCTGATCGGCGCAGTCCTCAGCGCCGCCACCAACCTACTGATGATGGACCTGGCGATGGGCGCGCCCGTCATCGACCCCTTCATGAGGGCGACGGGCCTCTACGGCCTGTTCGGCGCATTCGGAGTCGGAGAACCGTTGGCGCGTCTGATGGCCGCAATCGCCGGCGAGAATATCGCAGGCGGCTTCGCGGGCGCAGCTTTCGTCGCCTATCTGTCCGCCCTGTCCAACAGATTGTTCGGCGCGGTGCAGTTCGCCGTCTTTGCGTCCTTGGCCCTGCTTATCGGAACACTGGGGCGCGCGCCGTTGGGAGAACTGGTTGACCGCGAAGGCTTTGCGCCCATGTTCCAGTTCGCAGCCCTTATCGGGCTGGTCGCCGTCGCCTTCTGCCTACTGGAATGGGTTCGTCTTACGTTCGAACGCCGCAAATTGGAGCGTGCGACCGTCGGCGCCGCCGACTAGTCCGCTTCTGGTCGGATTACGAGACGGACGACGCCCAAGAGAAGGCCCGCCGGACGCCGGCGGGCCTTCTTCGTTCCAGCGTTGGCCGGTCCTAGTGCTTGGCGTTTTCGGCGCCCTGGCTGACGGCCGAACCGGCTGCGGAGACGTCGCGGCCGACGCCCGAGATGGTGTTGCAGGCCGACACGGCCAGGGCGGCGGCGACGATGGAGAGGGCGATGATCTTGCGCATGGTGAAAACCCGGATGTTATGGTCAAGCTGTCCCCCAACGCCGCGCCTGGGCATAGGTTGCATCAAGCGGCGCCATATCGAGATTTTGACCGATCCCTGTTGGATCGTCGTGACGCTGCCGTGCTGACACGCTTGCGTCGGACGGGCGAGGCCCCGAAGGTGGACGCCTGTTCTTCGAGAGGTTGTCC
>NZ_JMQR01000102.1:0-10683 GCF_000698025.1 Brevundimonas sp. EAKA
CATCCAAACCCGGAGCCGCCCCATGTCCGTCCGTGTCGCCCTGATCGTCGGCAGCCTGCGCGAGGGCTCCTATTCCCGCGCCATCGGGCTCGAGATGAAGGCCTTGGCCGCGCCCGAGCTGGAGCTGGACCTGATCGAGATCGGCGACCTGCCGCTGTATAATCCCGACCTGGATACGGAGACGCCGCCGGCGGCCTGGTCGCGGTTCCGAGAGGAGTTGGCGACGACCCAGGCCGTGCTGTTCGTGACGCCGGAATACAATCGCTC
The DNA here is from genome assembly GCF_000698025.1 of Brevundimonas sp. EAKA. NCBI lineage: Bacteria > Pseudomonadati > Pseudomonadota > Alphaproteobacteria > Caulobacterales > Caulobacteraceae > Brevundimonas > Brevundimonas sp. EAKA. Next base: position 268 of record NZ_JMQR01000102.1, read on the forward strand.
CGTCCCCGGCGCCCTGAAGAACGCCCTGGACGTCGGCTCGCGCCCCTACGGCCAAAGCGTCTGGGCGGCCAAGCCCGCCGCCATCGTCAGCGTCTCGCCCGGCGCCCTGGCCGCCTTCGGCGCCAACCACCACCTGCGCCAGCCCCTGGTCTTCCTGAACATGCCGACCATGCAGCAGCCCGAAGCCTATATCGGCAATGTCGCCGGTCTGCTGAACGAAGAGGATGGGACGCTGAAGAACGAGGGGACGCGGGAGTTCCTGAAGGGGTTCCTCGATGCGTTCGCGGGGTGGGTCGAGAGGACGAAGGGGTGAGGCTGCCAATCGAGAGGCGCTCGTGACCTGGTCCTTCTTCGGACTTCCCGTACAGGCTTCTTTAAACCCGTCCAGGTAGGACTGTCTCAACTCAGGGGGGGGGATATGGGCTGGTGACTTGGACGGCGGTGTTTGCGCTGCCCAACCTTCGTGACGCTCCGGAGGACGTGGCGGCTTCGCTTAACGGTCTTATAGGCGCTGACCTTCAAAGAAAGGTGAGGCCACTTCTCGCCCAATCGAGCTGGAACTTCGAGGAAGCATGGCCTGAAGACCACGGGTGGCACTCAGAGGCTGCCGTCATTGATGAGGGCAAGACCATCGTCGCCTCTTTCGTGACGAGCCCCGAGGTTGAAACGGTCGAGCCGAATGATCGCGCTCCAGATGATCGTTGGCGTATCGTTATCGGCCTTGACGTCGGCATGTTCGCAAAGACGAAGGCCCGCCGGTCTGATCTTCTTCGCGCCCTTGCCCGAGACGCGGAAACGGCTTGCTGCACGGTGGGCGCGAGGGGGTTCGTCTGGGAGTATGGCGGACCTGAAACTTCTGGTCTCGCCAAGGCCTGGTAGCCACTTTCGTGATCCGGCCGCCCGATACATTTTCGTTCGGCATCAATCGACGCCCCAATTGAAAACGGCGGCTCCTTTCGGAGCCGCCGTCGCCATATCAGCCGTGAAGCTGAAATCAGCCGATGGTTTGCAGCTGGCCAGCGGATTCCTTGCCCGAACGCTTGTCGCGTTCCAGCTCGTAGGAAACCTTCTGGTTTTCATCCAGGCCGCGCAGGCCAGCGCCTTCAACGGCGGAGATGTGGACGAAGACGTCCTTGCCGCCGTCGTCGGGTTGGATGAAGCCGTAACCCTTGGTCGGGTTGAACCATTTGACAGTGCCGGTAGCCATTTTGAGACCTCCGTTAGAAGTTGACCGAGGGAACGCCCCTTCGGCCTGTCGGGTCTGAATGGGAGCGGCCTTGACTCGTGCGTTCGCAGAGAGAGTGGGCGTTACGCAGAGAGATCGACGAAGTCTATGTACTCAGGTCTTCGTGACAAATGCAAGCGCGGCCGCAACAAGGATTTTACAGTCGGTGGAACGGTCCAGCTTGGAGTGCGTTAGATTGGTACACGCAAAGGCTCTACCATGAACCGCATCCACGTTGTGGAGCGCGCCTACCAGCTCGCCCGCACTCCTGACTGTCTGAACACCGGCGACGTCGTCAAGGCCCTGTCGGCCGAAGGCTATTCCGGCGCCGAGATGTCCCATTTCCAGGGCAGCTCGATCCGCGCCGATCTGAACCGCATCTGCAAGATCCCGGTCGAGACCGAAGTCGCCTGATCAAACCTGGCCGACGCCGTGATCGTCGGTCTGAGTGTAACGCGTCGGAAACAAAACTCCGTCGCGGATCAGATTCGCGTGCATCTGTCGCCAAGCGGCGATCTGCGCGCTAGGCTGCGGATCAATGGCCCTCCTGGACTGGATGAGCGATGTAGCCGGACCCGTGGTCCGGGGCGACGGCGTGCTGTTGAGGCCGCCGCGGGCGTCCGATTATGCAGCCTGGTCCGCCCTGCGCGACGGGTCGCGCGACTATCTTCAACCGTGGGAGCCGGCCTGGCCGGACGACGATCTGAGCAAGGGCGCGTTCCGGCGTCGGCTGTCGATCTATGCGCGGGAGATGGAGCTGGGCAACGCCTGGCCGTTTTTCATCTTCGTCGACGGCGGCAAGACCCTGGCGGGCGCCGTCACCCTGTCGAACGTGCGACGCGGCGTGGCCGAGACGGGGACCCTGGGCTACTGGATCGGCCAGCCCTACGCCGGGCGCGGCTATGCGACGGCGGCGATGCGGGCGGTGGTCGGCTACGCCTTCGACCGGCTGAAACTGCACCGGCTGGAGGCGGCCTGCCTGCCGACCAACCAGGCCTCGCGCCGGGTGCTTGAGAAATCCGGCTTCCAGAACGAGGGTCTGGCGCGGGCTTATTTGAAAATTAACGGCGAGTGGGCAGATCATCTGCTGTTCGGCCTCGTCGAGGACGAGATCGATCGCGGCGGCCGGACGCCGTCTTGAGAGGGCGACAGCTTTGACCGCGCGACCCCGATCCCTGGCCTGGGACGCAACGAGCGCCATCGAAGCGCTGGCGGCCGCCGATACGGCCCTGTGGGTCTGGACGCCGTCGCAGGATCAACTGCGGTTCACCGGCGCGACGCGCGTCCTGGGCCTGGGGCCGCTAGCGCCGGAATGTTCGGGCGCCGGCTTCGTCGCCTCGACCCTGCCGCAGGACCGGTCGCTGGCCGAGAAGATGCTGAAGCCCCAGGACGAGGGGACCGAGGTCGCCGTGCGCCTGCGCATGCGCGGATCCGACACCTGCATGTGGCGCGGGGTCTGGCTGGAGGACGGGCTGCGCGCCGCCGGGGTGGTGGCGCTGGAGACCAAGTTCGCCGGGTCGGACCGGGATGCGCTGACCGGCCTGCTGGATCGCCGGGCCTTCATCACGCGGGTCGGCGAGGTCCTGACCCAGGCCGGCGAATACGAGATCGTGGTCGGCGACGTCGACCGTCTGAGGCGGCTGAACGAGGCCCTGGGCCACGAACGGACGGATCTGGTGCTGTCGGCCCTGGGGTCGCGCCTGGCGGCCGCCTTCTCCAAGGAGGCCTCGCCTGCGCGGATCGGCGAGGACGAGTTCGCCGTCATCGTGCAGAAGACCGCCTCACACGCCAGCTTTCGCCTGCGCGAGGCGCTGGAGCAGCCGCTGCGGGTCGCGGGCTTCGACATCTATCCGACCGTCTCCATCGGGGCCGTGGTCGTCGAGGGCGGGCCGGACGCGCCGGACGCCTCCGAGCTGCTGCGCCGGGTCGAACTGGCGGTCGAATCGGCCAAGGGCGCCGGGCGCGGCGGATCGGCCGCCTATGGCCGGGCGCTGGAGAGCGACAGCCTGAGCCGTCTGGCGCTGGAGGCGGATCTGCGGAACGCCTTCGTGCGCGGCGAGATCGTGCCCTTCTTCCAGCCCATCGTGAACCTGAAGACCGGGGCGGTGGCGGGCTTCGAGGCCCTGGCGCGCTGGCGTCACCCCAAACGCGGCCTGGTCCCGCCGGACGAATTCCTGGGCCTGACCGCCGACCTGGGCATGATGAACGACCTGGGCCTGCTGATGATGACCCAGTCGGCGCGGCAACTGGCCGAATGGATCCAGCGCCACCCCCTGGCCGGCAAGCTGTTCTGCAGCGTCAACCTGTCGGTCGGCGAGATCGAACGGCCGCACCTGTGCGAGGACGTGGCCCGGATCATCAAGGAAAGCGGCCTGCCCAAGGGGGCGCTGAAGCTGGAAGTGACCGAGGGCGACATCATGCGCGACACCGCGCACGCCGCCGAGGTGCTGCAGTCGCTGAAGGATGTCGGGGCGTCGCTGGCGCTGGACGATTTCGGGACCGGCTTTTCGTCGCTGTCGTATCTGGCGCGCCTGCCGTTCGATACGCTGAAGATCGACCGCTATTTCGTCCTGACGATGAACAAGGACGAGGGCTCGGCCAAGATCGTCAAGTCGGTGGTCAATCTGGGCCGCGACCTGTCGCTGGAGGTCGTCGCCGAGGGGGTGGAGAACGGCGAACTGGCCGCCCTGCTGCTGGAGGCCCAGTGCCACTACGGCCAGGGCTTCGGCTATGCGCCGGCGCTCCCGGCCCAGGAGGCGGAGGTCTATCTGGCCGAGAGCCTGGCCGACGGCACGGCGCCGCTGAAGCAGCGGTCGGCGTAGATTTCACTTTCCAAGTTTCGCCCGCCTAGGCCTTGTGCCTAGGATGGCGGCTCGGGGAGGGGATCGTGACCGACGCCAGACTGGAGATCGCCGCCGGTTTCGCCACTGCGCAGGGGCCGAAGGCGGACAATCAGGATTTCGGCGGGGTGCATCTGGGCACGGCGGCCGAGCAGCGCGAGCATGGGGTCGTGGCGGTCATCGCCGACGGGGTGTCGGGATCGAAGGCCGGACGGATGGCGGCCGAGCTGACGACGCGCAGCTTCATCGACGGCTATCTGGACCAGAACCCGCTGAACGGCATCGCCGCCAACGGGATCAAGGCGCTGCGGGGCTTCAATCGCTGGCTCCATGCGCGGGGCAGGATCGATCCGGCCATGGAGGCGGCGGCGACCACCTTCACCGCCCTGATCCTGCGCGGGCGGGAGGCGGTGGCGCTGCATGTGGGGGACAGCCGGGCGTATCATTTTCGCGACGGGGTGCTGACGCGGCTGACCGAGGATCACACCCGGGCGCAGCTGGGGTTGAGCCATGTGCTGTACCGCGCTGTCGGGATCGAGGCGGACGTCAAGCTGGACGTGCGTCATGTCGGTCTGGCGCCGCACGACCGGCTGCTGCTGACCACGGACGGGGTTCACGGGGTGCTGACGGACGAGGCGCTGTCGCGGCTGCTGGCGCGACGCGGATCGCCCGACGCCGACGCCCAGGCCATTCTGGCCGAGGTGGCCGAGGCGGGCGCGCGCGACAACGCGACCGCCCTGGTCATCGACGTCATGGGGATCGGGGCGCCCGACTGGGAGGCGATCACCGCCGAGGCCGAGGGCCTGGCCATCCTGCCGCCGCCGAAACAGGGCGAGACGGTGGACGGGTTCCATCTGGAGCGGCTGGTGGCGGACGGCCGCTATACGCGTCTGTTCCTGGCGCGGTCCGGCGACGCCCGGTCCGGCGACGCCCGATCCAGCGACGAAAGGGTCGTGCTGAAGTTTCCCAAGCCGGCGGCGGTGTCGGAGCGGGGGGCGCGGACCGCCTTCCTGCGCGAGGCCTTCATCGGCCGGCGGATCGACAGCCCCTTCGTCGGCAAGGTGCTGAGCCTGGATGCGGGGCGCCAGAGCCGGCTCTATATCGTCCAGCCCTTCTATCCGGGCCAGACCCTGCACGCGCGGCTGGCCGAGGACGGGCCGTTCGAGATCGCCGAAGGGATCGGCGTGGCCCTGAAGCTGGCGCGGGGCGTGGCGGCCCTGCACCGGGCGGGGGTGACGCACCGCGACATCAAGCCGGACAATGTGATCCTGGAGACGAACGGGGGGCTGAAGCTGGTCGATCTGGGCGTGGCGCGGCTGAAGCGGGCCGAGGAGTTCGCCGAGGCCGAGGCGCCCGGCACCCCCGGCTACAAGGCGCCCGAAATGTACGACGGCGAGAGCGGGAACGCGGCCACCGACCAGTTCGCCCTGGGCGTGACCCTGTACCGGCTGTTCACCGGCGCCTATCCGTGGGGCGAGGTCGATCCGTCGGACGCGCCACGTTTTGATCGCGCGCCCGTATCGCTCGGACGACGCCGGCCCGACATGCCCGCCTGGCTGGAGGCCGCCGTCATGCGCGCCGTCGCCGTCGATCCGGATGACCGGTTCGAGGACGTGGAGGAGCTGATCCATGTGCTGGAGACGGGCAGCGCCGCCGCCGCGCCCGCGCCCCGCCCCCTGTCGCTGATCGAGCGCGATCCGGTGCGGTTCTGGCAGGGGCTGTGTCTGGTCCTGGTCGTGCTGCTGATGGTGTCGCTGGCGACGCGATAGGCGCGGCTATGACACGCCGTTCGGCAATATCGTCGTCGGGTCAGGATTCCGGTCGGGTCAGGACTCAGGCGGCCTCGGCCAGCGGCGGCAGCACATTGTCCAGGTCCAGCAGGCTGATCATCTCGCCGTCGACGGCGAATATGCCGGCGATCACGCCGGGGCCGCCGTCGTCGCCCATGTCAGGCGTCTGTTGGCGCATCCCGTCGTCCAGTTCGACGATGTCCGACACCGCCTCGACCAGAAGACCGACCGTGCGAGAGCCGCATTTCACCACCATGATGGCGTGACGGGCCGAGGGTTCCTTGGTCGGCAGGCCGAGGCGCGCCGCCAGGTCGATGATGGGCAGGACGACGCCGCGAAGATTCACGACGCCCTTCATATAGTCCGGCGCACGGGGCAGGGGCGTGGTGGGCGTCCAGCCGCGGATTTCCAGCACCGAGGTGATGTCGATGCAGAAGGCTTGCTCGCCGACGCGGAAGCCGACCAGTTCGCGACGATCACCCTTGGAAATCAGCATCACAAATTCCTCCCGACCCAGGCCAAACCGATTGGCTGATCCCGAGGCAGACCCCAGTCTCGCGCACCAGCCTAGCGATTTCGTTAATGCGGACAGAGTTTCGGATGGCGCGGCCGAAGCCGGGTTCAGGCCCGCCCGCCCTGGCTGGAAAGCCGGCCCGCATCGACGCCCATGCGGGCCAGGGCGCGGGTCCATTTGGACTCGTGGTCGCCGTCGAAAATCAGATCCAGGTCGGCGTCGGCGGTCAGCCAGACGTTTTCGGCCAGTTCGTCCTCCAACTGGCCCTCGCCCCAGCCGGCGTAGCCGAGCAGCAGGGCCGACCGGCGCGGGCCGGCCACGGCGTCGGTCATGGCGGCCAGGGCCTCGCGCGTTCCGGTCATGGCCAGGCCGTCGCCGAAGGGCAGGGTGTCGTCGCCCGTGCTCCAGTCGTCGGTGTGCAGCACGAAGCCCCGTTCACGTTCGACAGGCCCGCCCATCAGGACGACCCGACCGACCGAATCCTCCGGCGCCGGCGCGTCCAGCTTGTCCAGAACAGTCTTCAGATCGACGCCGGGCGCCGGGCGGTCGATCCGCAGCCCCATGGCGTGATCCGGCCCGTGCGCGCAGATCAGGATGACGGCGTGTTCGAACCGGGGGTCGCCGATGCCGGGCATGGCGACCAGGAGACGGCCCGTCAGGGATGAGGCGTCGGTCATGATGGTCCTATCATCGGGCGTGAAACGGGCGGGCGCAAGGCGTTGCCGCTTGCGATGACGGCGGCGACGTCTATCTGTCGCGGGCGCAACCAACCAACCCGCGCGGAGAGAGCCCCATGACCATCCAGATCGGCGACCGGATTCCGAACGCGAGCTTCGCCCGGGCGACGGCCGAAGGCCCCAAACCCGTCAATACGGCCGACATCTTCGCCGGCAAGACCGTGGCCCTGTTCGCCGTGCCGGGCGCCTTCACCCCGACCTGCTCGGCCCGCCACCTGCCGGGCTTCAAGGACAATCTGGAGGCCATCAAGGGCAAGGGCGTGGACGTGGTCGCCTGCATCTCCGTCAACGACGCCTTCGTCATGAAGGCCTGGGCCGAAAGCCAGGGTATCGACGACGAGTCCATCGTCATGCTGGCCGACGGCAACGGCGACCTGACCCGCGAACTGGGTCTGGTGCTGGACGGCTCGGGCTTCGGCCTGGGTCAGCGGTCGCAGCGCTATTCCATGCTGGTCAAGGACGGCACGGTCACCCAGCTGAACATCGAACAGGGTGGCGAGTTCAAGGTGTCTTCGGCCGAGCACCTGCTGGCGCAGCTCTGATAGGGGTTGGTCCAGGCCGCCGCTTCGTGACTTGAGCCTGGACCGATCATGAGCACCGACGTCTTCAGTCCTGAGCAGCGCAGCGCGGTGATGCGGCGCGTGAAGGGGCGGGACACGTCGCCGGAACTGGCCGTGCGCAGGATCCTGCGCGCGGCCGGTATCGGGTATCGGCTGGGCGGCCAGGGCCTGGCCGGTCGGCCGGATGTGACGATGAAGGGGCGCAAGGTCGCCGTCTTCGTCCACGGCTGTTTCTGGCATGGGCACGACTGCGCGCGGGGGGCGCGCAAGCCCAAGGCCAACGCCGAATACTGGAGCGCCAAGATCGACCGCAACCGCGCCCGCGACGCGCGGGTGACGGCCCAATTGCGGGATGACGGCTGGCGGGTTCTGACGGTGTGGGAGTGCGACCTGCGCACGCCGGGCTTCGCCGAACGGCTGGTCGCGGATGTCCGGGATCAGGCGGCGGCGATCTCGGCCGCCTGAGCGGAGTCGTCCAGTACATGCTGCAGCGCGCCCAGCAAGGCGGGGGGCGTCAGGGGTTTCGACACGAAATAGGCCATGCCTGCGGCCTGACAGGCGGCGACGTCTTCGGGGGCGGTGTCGGCGGTGACCGCGACGACGGGCGTCCGGGCGTTGGGGCCGCCCTCGGCGCGCAGGCGGCGGGTGGTCTCGCGCCCGTCCAGCTCCGGCATGCGGACATCCATGAAGATGACGTCGAAGACCGTCTCGGCGCAGCGCTCCAGCGCGATCATGCCGTCGGCGGCCGTGACGATGTCGCAGCCGAGAGGCTGCAGGATCAGTTGGACGGCGCGACGGTTGATGTCGTGGTCATCGACCACCAGCAGGCGCAGCGGACGGTCGTCGTCGGTCTGATCGGCGGTTTCGGCCGTCGTCGAGGCGTCGGCGTCCCGTGGGAAGGCCTGCGGCGTTCCGGCGTCCGGCCCCGCGGCCAGCGGCCGGGCCGCCAGGGCCAGGGCGATGTCCAGGCGGCTGTCGTCGCCGGGAACCAGGATCGGCGCGGCGTTCTCGCCGAAGGGCAGGCTCAGGGAGACGGTGAAGCTGGCGCCCTGGCCCGGCGCGCTGCGCGCCGTCAGGCGGCCGCCCATCAACTCGACCAGGTCGCGGCTGATCGCCAGACCCAGGCCCGAACCGCCGTACCGGGCGCTGACGCCTTCGGCCGTCTGGTCGAACGGGTTGAACAGCCGCGCCAGCTGATCGCCGGTCATGCCGGGGCCGGTGTCCTGAACCTCAAGCAGAACACAATAGCCGGAGGGCTCTTCGGCCCAGGCGTCCAGGCGCAGGGTGATCCGGCCCTGGGGCGTGAACTTCACAGCATTGGACATCAGGTTGTTCATCACCTGACGAATCCGCATGGCGTCGCCCTTGACGCTGCGGGGCATGCGCGCGGCGCCCTCGACGCGCAGCTTCAGGCCCTTGGCCTCGATCGGTCCGCGCCACAGGCGCAAGGTCTGGGCCAGCGTGGCGCGCAGGTCGAAGTCGACGGCCTCGACCGTCATCCGGCCGGCGCCGATCTTGGAGTGATCCAGCAGGTCGTCCAGCAGGGCCTTCATCATCAGCCCGGCGTCGGTGATCAGATGGGCGTTTGACCGCGAGTTCGCGTCCAGCGCCTGAAGCTCTGCGGCGCCGGTCAGTATGGCGCCGATCGGGGTGCGCAGATCATGACCGATGGCGGCGAGGAAGGCGGTGTGGGCGACCAGGCTCTCTTCGGCCTTCACACGCAGGCGCTCGGCCTCGGCGTGGGCGCGCATCTGGTTCTCGGTCGCCTCGCTCATCTTCTGCCAGCTGATGATGGTGAAGAAGATGACCAGGACCACGGCTGCGGCGGCCGTCATCACCAGGGGCGGCGGCGCGCCGAACCAGGCGGCCAGGAAGGGAACCGCCAGCAGATACAGCATCGGCGGCGTCAGGGAGGAGACCAGTATCGATTTCGAGCGCGGCGAATTGATCATCGAGAAGAGCATCAGGGCCGGCAGCATCAGGGCCGCGCAGACCCCGCCCAGCGGACCGCCGATCAGCCACATCGGAATCGACAGACTGCCGAACAGCGAGGCGCTGGCGAACAGGCTCAGGCAGGCCGTCACCCGGCCCCAGAGGGGGATCTTTCCATCGCCGTCACGATTGACGCGCGCGAAGGCGAGCAGTTCCAGACCCTGCATCAGGCCGTAGGCCGCGAACCAGGCCAGGCAGATCCGCCAGCCGATCATGGGCGTCACGACAAGGGCGACGGCGGCCCCCAGTCCCAAACGCTGCAGCAGATTGCTGCGGCGATGGCGGGCGGCCACTGTCCAGCCGCTTGCGGCGGTGTCGACTGCGGTCGTCTTGGACATCCAGCTTCCCGGCAATACGAACCGTGGTCGTTCGCTTGGCGGTACTAGACGCAGATCGAGGCTAACGCTCTGTCAACGCGAGGCCCCGATAGCGGCCGAAATTGAGGAAAAACCATCGGCGCGCAGTCGCGCCGCCAGATCCCGCTTGATGCGGGTGATCAAACCGGGCGCGTCGTAGATCAAGGCGGAATAGACCTGAACAGCGCTGGCCCCCAGACGGATGCGGGCATAGGCCTCGGCCCCGCTGTCGATCCCGCCGACCGCGATCAGGGGCAGGCGCCCCTGGGCGGCTTCGGCGGCGGCGCGCAGAGCTTTTTCCGCGAACGGGCGGATCGGGGCGCCCGACAGGCCGCCCGTCTCATGCGCATCGGGGGATCGCAGGGTCTCGGGCCGTTCCAGTGTTGCCTCTTATACACATCC
>NZ_JMQR01000103.1:0-10722 GCF_000698025.1 Brevundimonas sp. EAKA
GCCCCCGCCCACCTGGACGAAGCCCGTCGCGCCGCCCTGTTCGACGAGATCGTCGCTCTGAACCTCCAGGCCTTCATGACCGGCACCGAACGCAGCCTGTTCGCCGGTCTGGACGGCCGCGCGCAGTTCGTCCGCGTCGCCGGCGGAGCGCTGGAGAGCGACTAGGATTCCGGCACGGAATTCCTCGCTTTTTCGTCGGAAATTCCTATATGTTGCGGGCTTCGATGCGGTGCGATCCCGTCGTCGATTCGAGCGCCCGACGCGGCGCTCAATCCCCGTCCCGGTCGGGACTTCAGAGCTACAGATTTCATGACCGATCCGATTGCCGAAATGCCCGAATACGGCGCCGATTCCATCAAGGTTCTCAAAGGCCTGGACGCGGTGCGCAAACGTCCCGGCATGTATATCGGCGACACGGACGACGGCTCCGGCCTGCACCACATGGTCTATGAGGTGGTGGACAACGCCATCGACGAGGCCCTGGCCGGCCACGCCGACCTGGTCCAGGTCATCCTGAACGCCGACGGATCGGTCACCGTGACCGACAACGGCCGCGGCATTCCGACCGGCATCCACGAGGGCGAAGGCGTTTCGGCGGCCGAGGTCATCATGACCCAGCTGCACGCCGGCGGTAAGTTCGACCAGAACTCCTACAAGGTCTCGGGCGGTCTGCACGGCGTGGGCGTGTCGGTGGTCAACGCCCTGTCCGACTGGCTGGAGCTGAAGATCTATCGCGACGGCAAGGCGCACCAGATGCGGTTCGAGCGCGGCGACACGGTCAAGTCGCTGGTGATCACCGGCGACGCCCCGATCCGCGAGGACACCGGCAAGCCGCTGAGCGGCACCGAGGTCACCTTCTATCCGTCGGTCACGACCTTCAGCCACATCGACTTCGATCTGAAGACCCTGGAACACCGGCTGCGGGAACTGGCCTTCCTGAACTCGGGCGTGGTCATCAAACTGGCCGACCAGCGCAGCGCCGAGCCGACCGAAACCATCCTGCACTACGAGGGCGGGGTCGAGGCCTTCGTGCGCCACCTGGACAAGTCCAAGGCGCCGATCCTGAAGGACGTCATCGTCATTCGCGGCAAGAAGGAAGGGATCGAGCTGGATCTCGCCCTGTGGTGGAACGACTCCTATCACGAGACCATGCTGTGCTTCACCAACAACATTCCCCAGCGGGATGGGGGCACCCACCTGTCGGCCTTCCGCGCCAGCCTGACGCGCGTCATGGGCGGCTATATCGAGAGCTCGGGCGCCGGCAAGAAGGAGAAGGTCTCCGTCACCGGCGAAGACGCCCGCGAAGGCCTGACCTGCGTCCTGTCGGTCAAGGTGCCGGATCCAAAATTCTCAAGCCAGACAAAGGACAAGCTGGTCTCGTCCGAAGTGCGCCCCGCCGTCGAGGCCCTGTGCTCCGAGGGGCTGGCCCAATGGTTCGAGGAACACCCGGTCGAGGCCAAGATGGTCGTCGCCAAGATCATCGAGGCGGCGTCCGCGCGTGAAGCCGCCCGCAAGGCCCGCGACCTGACCCGCCGCAAGTCGGCGCTGGAGATCAGCAGCCTGCCCGGCAAGCTGGCCGACTGCCAGGAGCGGGATCCCGCCAAGTCCGAACTGTTCATCGTCGAGGGCGACAGCGCCGGCGGCTCGGCCAAACAGGCGCGCAACCGCGAGAACCAGGCCGTCCTGCCCCTGCGCGGCAAGATCCTGAACGTCGAGCGCGCCCGGTTCGACCGGATGTTGTCGTCGGACCTGATCGGCACCCTGATCCTGGCCCTGGGCACCGGCATCGGCCGCGACGACTTCAACGCCGACAAGCTGCGCTATCACAAGATCATCCTGATGGCGGACGCCGACGTCGACGGCGCCCACATCCGCACCCTGCTGCTGACCTTCTTCTATCGGCAGATGCCCGAGCTGATCACGCGCGGCCACGTCTATATCGCCCAGCCGCCCCTCTATAAGGTCTCCAAGGGCAAGCAGTCTCGCTACCTGAAAGACCAGGCCGAGATGGACGCCTATCTGATCGAGGAGGGCTCGTCCGAGGCCGAGCTGGACCTGTCCACCGGCGAGCGTCGCCTGGGTCTGGACCTGCAGGCCCTGGTGCGCGAGGCCAAGGCCTTCAAGGGCGGCGTCGATCGCCTCAGCCAGCGCGCCCCCGCCTTCGCCATCGAACAGGCGGCCCTGGCCGGCCTGTTCGCCGAAAACGCCGACATGACCCAGGCCTCGGCCGCGGCCGCCGTGCGTCTGAATCTCTATGCCGAAGAAGGCGACGGCGACTGGACCGGCGCGCCGGGCGAACAGGGCGCGGTCGTCTTCACCCGCACCCGTCGCGCGGTGCAGGAAACCATCGTGCTGGAAGAAACCCTGCTGCGTTCGCTGGACGCGCGTCGTCTGGCCGAGCGCGCCGCCGCCTTCGACGGCGTCTTCTCCGCTCCGGCCACCTATCGCCGCAAGGAAAAGTCCACCACCATCCGCGGGCCGCTGGACCTGCTGAACGCGGTGCTGGACGCCGGCAAGAAGGGCCTGGCCATCCAGCGCTACAAGGGTCTGGGCGAGATGAACCCGGAACAGCTGTGGGAGACCACGCTGGACTCCAACGCCCGCACCCTGCTGCAGGTCTCGGTCGAACACGAGGAAGACGCCAACGACCTGTTCGCCAAACTGATGGGCGACGTGGTCGAACCCCGCCGCGAGTTCATCCAGGAAAACGCCCTGGACGCGGCGGTGGACGTCTAAGGAAGACGGCGGCGGTGGTCCGGGTCACTGCAGATGAGACCCGGGCCACAATAGATGAGACTGAAGTCACAGCAAACGAAACTCATCAGCAGAGTGGGGTCGATCATCACCGGCCTACGAGTACAAACCGCTTCACGTCTTCGCTTTCTTCGCCTTCGGTGTCTGTTTTGCGCCCACTTCTGCCCGCGAAAGCTCTTCCTCGGCCGCGAGTAACTATTCGGAGAGCTCCCCGGACAGGGCGCCGGAAAGCACGACCAAGGCGTCGAGTTTCGTACGCGGGCCTGGAGCCAGGCTACCCGCCTCTTCAGGCCTTCGACCGCCCGGTCTTCGCCAGACCGCAGGAAGGTGTGACGATCGCCCGCTCGGGCCCGTCCTCACCAAGGGCATCGCGCGCTGTGTCGAGCCAGGCCTCGTTGACCTCGATGCTCTCGTCCGGGGCCCGTCTCAGACAATAGCGGATCAATTCGAGGGCTGAATCGTCGATCATCGCTGCAAGCTCATCCACTGCCGTCCTTCCTTCGAAGGCCGACTCGCGAACATAGCGCCCTGAGATCGGCAAAGGCGGGTACGCCGCCGCCAACGCCATGCTCATGCGCTCGATCAAATGGTCGAGCCTGAAGGCCTGGGGCATGCGGCTGATGAAGACCAAGGGCCGTCGGCGTGCCATCGTAGCCGTCGCTCGCAAGATCGCTGTCGTCCTGCACCGCATGTGGGTCGATGGCACAGAGTTCCGGCTCGGATCGTCCCGCGCGGACGACGGGATGGATGAAGCCGAAAATGCTTACTGCGCTTCGAGCGCGCCCAAAAGCGAGGCTCTCAAGACCCCGATCCCATGCATGCGTACACCGGCTCCGCTCGCAAGGAGCCATCCAGACTGCGAAGAGAAGCGTGATCGCGTGATCGATCAGGCCGACAACAATCACAAACCAGCTTGCCCCCTACACCCGATTAGAGAAGCGCACATTGTACTTCCGCCGGAAAGCCGACGTTGGCGTCCAACTAAATGCCGCCGGCATGGCGCCCTGGCGAACCTGGTGAACGGCCGCGTCCTTCAAAATCTGAAGTTCACCCAGGCCGTCAGGTAGTCCGAGCTCTCGTAGCCTGCATCCTTGAGCACCGATCCGGCAGCCAGATGCTCATAGCGGGCGATCAAGCTGGTCCTGGGAGAGATCGTGTGCGCCAACTGCAGCTTCCAGACTTCGCCGACGTGGCGGCCCTCGACCACCTCAGTGCCGGCATAGGGCAGGTCGGTGGCCCGATACACGGCGTCGCGTTCCGACGCGCGCCAGGTGAACTGGACCTCGCCCGTAACGCTGGTCTTGCCCTGGCGAACCGTGACGCCTGGCGCGACCGCGATCATGTTCACGGGGTTGAAGACGTTCTGGTAGCTGTAGAAGATCGGCACGCCTTGTGGGGTCAAGGCGTTGCGGATCACGCCGCCATCATAGGCCCCGCCGCCTGAGCCATAGTCGACGCGCAGGCTGATGCGCGGCGCACCCGTTCCCTCCCCCGCACGCATGCTCTGGGTCGTGAAGACCTGCAACGCCTCGATATCGCGATCACCGAAGCGACCGGTCTGACGCGCCAGCGTCCAGTCCAACTGAGCCGGGCCGGCTGCGCCCCACAGACGGGCGCCGACATAGGTTCGCTCCTCCCGCGCCGTCTCGGCGCCCCAGCGACGAGCGTCCTGACGGAAACGCCAGACGAAAGGATCGAGATACAGCTTAGAGCCGCCGAACCAGTCGCTTGGAACCTGAGTGCTGACATTCAGACCGCTGAACCGTCGAGCGTCGTCTGTTCGGTCATCGGAGACGTCTCCTGTCCCCAGGCGGGTCGGATGCAGGTCAAACAGGTCGGCCCGCCAATGCTCGCCCCTCACCCACCCCCGGATTCCATTGAAGGGGGTGAGCAGGGTCGCGCCGTTGCGGGTGCTGATCAGATAGGGTGAGCCGTCGATGAAGAATTGGCGGCCATAGCGGACCCCGACCTCGCGTCCGCCGATCTCTCCCGTCACATCGAAGAACGCCTGGGTGACGGCCAGGTCGTTGCGGATGGCGCCGACCGGATTTCCATAGTTGTCGCCGCCCGCGCCGCCATGCGCCATTTCGCCGAAGACGCGCAGATGACGACCTATGTGCAAATCCGCGCCGCCGACAAGACGCAGGGTGTCCAGCCGCAGGTCCGCACCCTCCCGAAGGCCGGGACTGGTGGTCAGGGCGGTGCGCAGCCGCATCTCGCCCGACAGGCTGAGCCAGACCTCCCCATCCTGCGACAACGGAGTGTATTTCAGCCGATCAAACACGTCCTTGCGCCGCTCCGGGTCGCGCAGGGCGGACCAGTCCTCGGCCCAGCGCGCCTCGGCATAGCCGCCGACGACAGAGCCAACGCCGATGGCGGCGCGAGGATAGGGCGCAGAAGGCTCAGGGGTCTGAGTCACCGCAACGTCTTGGGCCTTCGCGGAGGCCGGCACGGCGGCCAGCGCCAGCAGGGTCAGGGCGGCGCTCCGCCCACGGCGCATCCCGCGCCGGTCTTTACGAACCGTCATGGTCTCGTCTCCCGATGTCTTGGTTTTCGCTACGCCCGCCCCGCCGGACGTCTGTGATCCGGCGGGGAACTCCGGAGAGGAGGCAGGCGCGGGCAAGCGCGATCAGCGCGCGATGACGCCCGTGAGGCTGAGGACCAGCAGGACGCTGGTGGCGAAGATGGAAATCAGGCCCACGGCGGCGAACAGGTTGTGCCACCACCTGTTGCGCAGATCCCCGAGCAGCCTGTTGTTGGCCGTCAGGACCAGCAGAACGCCCAGCATGGGGGCGACCAGCACGGTCATCGCCTGCGCCAGAATGATCAGCTGTATCCGCGAGCCCGGCGCAAACGCCACCACCAGCACACCGAAGAGCAGGACGCATCCCACCAGGATCTTGGTCCGCAGGGAATCGAACGACCCGCCCCAGCCGAGGCCGTCCGACAACAGGGTCCCGCCCGCCGTGGCGTTGGCCAGCATGGAGGAGAAGGCGGCGGCGAAGAAGCCCGTAACGAAGACATAGTAGCCGATCTGACCGGCCAGAGGCTCGAAGACGCTGGCCAGTTGCGGCAGGGTCTCGACGCGCTGTCCGGTATGTCCCAGCACGGCTGCCGCGACCATGATGACCAAGGCCGTCATGATGCCGGGCGCGACGATGCCCGGTATGGTGTCGGACAGGGTCGCATCCGCATATTCATCCCGGCGAATTCCCCGCGCCTTGGTGGCGTAGCTGGTGAAGAAGGCGGCGTTGATCGAGAAGTTGGTGCCGACAAGGGCGACGATCAGCAGTTCGGCGCCCGCCGGGAAGCTGGGCAACACGCCGGACACGCCGGCCGCCCAGTCCGGGCGTGC
Source organism: Brevundimonas sp. EAKA (assembly GCF_000698025.1). Classification (NCBI taxonomy): domain Bacteria; kingdom Pseudomonadati; phylum Pseudomonadota; class Alphaproteobacteria; order Caulobacterales; family Caulobacteraceae; genus Brevundimonas; species Brevundimonas sp. EAKA. The sequence goes on from NZ_JMQR01000103.1 coordinate 6,110, forward strand.
AAGAAAGGCGCTGCCGACAAAGCCCACGGCCATCAACGCCACCAGCACCAGAAGCGCGCGCTCGACCGTCTTGTAGACATTGCGGACCAGAAGAACGAACCCGACCGCCACGGTGACCAGCAGCGTCCAGAACACCGCGCTGCCGCCGAACAGCATCGATAGGGCCAGACCCGACCCGGCCGCATTGCCGACCGAAAAACACAGGGTGATGAAGAAGACGCCACAGCCGGCCAGCACCCCGACCGGCTTTCCCAGCGTCTGCTTGATTGTGCCGATCATGGACAGGGGCGAGGCGATTCCGACCCGCACGCTCATATCCGTGAAGAAGATCATCAGCACGGTCGAGACCAGGATCACCCAGATCAGGGCGTAACCAAAGGCGCTGCCCGCCTCGATCGCAGAGGTCAGATTGCCAGGGCCGAACTGCCAGGCGCCGGCGATGAAAGCGGGTCCGATCAGCGCCAGCTTGGCCACAAGCGACCGATTCGACGCGACTTTCGGGGGGTGCACGGGTGGAGCCGCGTGCACGACGTCACGATGCGACATGACTTTCCTTTCGGGCGCGGCGATCCTCGGACCGGTCCACGCCTGGCTGTTTCTCCCTTGCACAGTGACGCTTCTTTGGAGTCATCCGTGCGGTGATACGCGTTCCAGGGCCGGTGCGGGACCACCCCGGAAGCAAAAGGTCCTCGCACCCTGCGGCGCGAGGACCCATCAACTCATTCGGCGGCGATGGCCGCGGCGGAGACCGGTCCGATCCCCGCCGCGTCAAAGGCGGCGAAGATTTCCCGCTCCGCCGCTTCGCCCAGATTCTTGAGCGGCTCGCGGATGGTGGCATGGTCGAGCACGCCGCGCTTTACCAGACCCAGTTTGAGGGCGACCGTGCCCTCCATGTGCGAACCCCGATGATAGACGGCCTTGGTCACCGGCAGCAGCTGTTCGAAGATGCGGCGCGCCTCGGGATAGTCCTGAGCCTTGCCGGCCTCGATCAACTGAATCAGCAGCTCGGGCGCGATGTTGCCATAACCGACCAGCAAGCCGTCGACGTCGAACATGGTCGGCAGCAGCCATTCGTCATGGCAGGAAAGAACCTGCAGCTCGGGCGCGGCCTTCTTGATCTCGGGGATCTCGGTGTACCAGCGCTTCATGTTGCGTACGCCGTTCTTGGTGGCGACCACGCCCTCCTGAGTGGCGATGTCGATCTGGGTTTGCAGATCATAGGACGCCTTGGTGGCGTCAGGGTATTGGAACAGGATGCACTCCAGGCCGGACTCCTGCCAGATCGCCTTGTAGCGGTCCTGAGGCGCGCCCTTCTGGAAGCCGAACCGCAGCCAGCCGTGGTTCGGATAGACCAAGGCGCCCGTCGCGCCGGCGGCCTTCGAGGCCTTGGCCTCCTGGGCGGCGACGCGGGTGCCCTCACCCGTGACGCCGGCGATGATCGGCACGGCGCCATCGACCGCCTCAGCATAGGTCTCGATCAGCTTCAGGCGCTCTTCGACCGTCAGGAAGGTGCCTTCCCCGGCATGGCCCAGGATGACCAGGCTCTTCACGCCCTTGATCGACACCAGCCATTTGGCCAGCTGCGCATTGGCGGCATAATCGACCTCGCCATCGCGAGTGAAGACTGTGACGGGGGCGGGGCTGAGGCCTCGCAAGTCCATGACGCTCATGATTTCCTCTCTGGGGTTTCTTATGCGTATCGCCAAATAGGGAACGATACCGGGATCGTTCCCACTTTACATCCGGGTTTGGCCGGGTCAAGCGTTCTGGCAGGAGGCGTCATGGAATCAGAGCATCGACATGCGTGAGCGGCGCGGCGAAACGGGCCGCGTGACCATTCTGGACATCGCCCGAGCAACCGGCGTGTCCAAGAGCAGCGTGTCTCGCTTTCTTGACGACCGGTCGCCTTCCAATAGCGAGACGGCTCGTCTGGTCCGTCGCGTGGCGACAGAGCTGGGTTATGTCCGCGATGCCTCGGCCGCCAATCTGCGTCGAGGCTCGACCGGCACGATCGGCGTGATCGTGCCGCGCCTGACCGATACGGTGATGGCGATGTTGTACGAATCCCTCGCGCGCGCAGCAGGCCGCGCCGATCGCTTCACTATCGTCGCCACGAGCAACGACGAGCCGGCCGCAAATCAGCGCGCTGCCGAGATGCTGCTCGCGCGCGGCGTTGACGGACTGGTGCTGGCGACGACGCGGACCGGCGACGGCCTGGCCGACAAGCTGTCGGCCCAGGGCGTGCGCTTCGTCCTCGCCCTGCGCACGGACGGCGTGCATCCGTCATCGGTGGGCGATGACGCTCTGGGCGGCTATCTCGCCGCACGCCACCTCATCGACCTGGGACACCAGCGCATCGGCGTCATCGCCGGGCCCGCCGACACATCCAGCGCAGTGAGCCGGGTCGAGGGCTATCGCCGGGCGATGGAGGAAGCCGGCCTCGTCGTTCAGCCGGAATGGATCGTGCCATCCACCTTCGGCTTGGACGCCGGCCATCTGGCGGCGCGCGAGCTGATGACCCTGGCGTCTCCGCCCACCGCCATCTTCGCGATCAACGACAACACCGCCATGGGCGCCCTGTCGGCGCTGGCCCAACTCGGCGTGTCGGTGCCCGGCGACATCTCGGTGGTGGGCTACAACGACATCCCGATCGTCAGTCACCTGCCCACGCCCTTGACGACGGTGCGCACGCCCTTCGATCAGATCGCCGCCGCTGCGGTGAATCTGCTCCTCGACGGCGAAGATCCGGCCGAGCCGATCATACGGACAGCGCCGACCCTGATCCCAAGGCAATCGACGCGGCGGCTCTAGAGTTTAGATCAGATGGAGTCGACCACACTCGTCCTTGTCGCGGCCGCCTTCTTCGCCGCCGGTTGCGTCAAGGGCGTGTCCGGCATGGGCCTGCCGACGGTCGTGATGGGACTTCTAGGCGCGCTGCTGTCGCCATTGACTGCCGCCAGCCTGGCTACCGTCCCCACCTTCTTGACCAATGTCTGGCAGCTCTTCAGCGGCGGACGCTTGGGGCCTCTGGCAAAACGTTTCGGGCTCATGCTGGCCCTAACGTTCACAGCCACCCTCGCGGGCACAAGTCTGATCGTGAGACTGCAAGCCGCCCAGATCACAGGCGCCCTGGGAGTCGTGCTCGCGCTCTATGCGGCCTATGGCCTATTGGCGCAGCCGTTCAGCCTTTCGCCTCTATGGGAGCGCCGCCTCGCGCCGGTATCGGGTCTTTTCACCGGCGCCATCACGGGCGCGACCGGCGCTGCGGTGGTCCCGCTAGTCCCTTTCCTTCAGTCGCTCGACCTGTCGAAGGACGACCTTGTCCAATCCCTGGGCCTGTCCTTCACAGTCTCAAGCCTGGCTCTGGCGATGGGCCTGGCCTGGCATGGCGCACTGCAAATTGATGTCGGCCTGATCTCCATTGCAGCGACGCTCCCCGCGGTCGTCGGCATGATTGCTGGTCAATCTCTGCGCCGCCGCATATCCCAAGCCCTGTTCCGCCGCCTGTTCTTCATCGCCATCGCCCTGCTTGGTCTAGAAATGGCGACGAGAACCCTTCGTGGCTGAAATGAGGGCGCGGCCTATTCGATGTTTAAAGCAGACAGCACCACTCGCCTGCCTGAATGCGCGTGAAACAGACATTCGGCACCCCGCTTTGAGTCTCATGGCGGACAGCGTCTTTCGAATTGGCTCGCTGACAAAGCAGTTCACCGCCGCCGCCCTTTTGATGCTTGCGGAGGACGGGAAGCTCTCTCTGGATGACCCTGTGAACCGGTATCTGTGACGCACGTTCTGTCGCTGGAGCCGACCCATCAATTTCCGCCCGGTACTGGCTGGGCCTACTCCAGTTCGAACTACGTCTTGGCTGGCGCAATAATCGAAAGGGTCTCCGGGCAGCCCTGACGGGAGTTTATGGCGGCACGGATATTCCGCCCACTGAGCATAACCGGTGCGCACTGGATGATGATCGCGCTCTCGCGTCAGGTAGGGCCTCGGGTTACGACCGATTGGTGGCGGAGAAGCCGGGCTATGTTAACGCCCACACGGTGAGCCTGAATATCCCATTTGCTGCCGGCGCAATGCGCTCGACGGTCGTCGATCTATTGATCTGGAGCCAAGCACTGAGCCACGGCCAAGTTCTGAAGGATGACAGCTACCGTCAGATGCTGACTGCGGCCCGCCTGAATGATGGAGCTCGCGCGAGCTACACGGATGAAAATGGTGATCATCCGATTGATTACGCCCTCGGAATCGGCGTGACGGAAACGCTGGCGGGGCCTGTGGTCTCCCATGACGGCGCGATCGATGGTTTCACCAGCAGCCTGACGATTTTCACCGGACCTGATCTCGCCGTTGCAATTCTGGTCAACACGTCGCCCAGCGCGCACCTTCCCTTTGACGATGTGATGGAGGCCATCAGAGGCGACCCGGCAGTGAGCGTTCGCTAGATCCTCCTGGCGACATGTCCTCCTAGTGGCCTCCGCTGGGATTTTCGAGGGGTCTGGACTTCGGCCAGCAAAAAGCCGCTGAGCGTAGTGCTCAGCGGCTGTTTTGTTTGGGTGCGGGAGTAGGATTTGAACCTACGACCTTCAGGTTATGAGCCTGACGAGCTA
>NZ_JMQR01000104.1:0-10624 GCF_000698025.1 Brevundimonas sp. EAKA
AGAGCGACCGCATGACCTTGAAATTCAGGAAACCCGAGTGAACCGCGCCCAAGCCTTCGCCGCCAACGCCCCCCTGATGGGGGTTCCAGGCGCGTCCTCGCCGCCGGGCGGCAAGGGCGACTGGTACCGTGGGGCCGGCGGCATGCGGCTGCGCGCCGCCCTGTGGACGCCGTCGCACCTGACCGCCGAAAAGCCGCGCGGCACGGTGGTGCTCAGCCCCGGCCGCACCGAACCGATCGAGAAATATTTCGAGGTCATCGGCAATTTCCTGGCGCGCGGCTGGTGCGTCCTGGCTCACGACTGGCGCGGCCAGGGTCTGTCGGCGCGGCTCCTGCCCGACCGCCTGAAGGGCCACGCCCGCGCGGTGGAAGAGTTTCTGGACGACTACGGCCGGCTGCTGGACGCCTTCGAGGACCAGTGCCCCAAGCCCTGGATCATGGTCGGCCATTCGATGGGCGCCTGCCTGAACCTGTTGTCGCTGGAAGCCGGCGAGAGCCGGTTCTCGGGCGCGGTCCTGTCCAGCCCCATGCTGCGCATCAAGACCGGCAAACGGTCGATGTGGTCGGTCAAGCTGGCGGTCCGCTGGAACATCCGCCACGGCCACGCCGGCGACTATATCCTGGGCGACCCGGATGATCCGTTCGATCACACTTTCGCCGAGGACGCCCTGACTTCGGACGAGGCCCGCTACGAGATGTGGCGCCAGCAGCTGTACGCCTGCCCCCACCTGGCCATCGGCGGCCCCACCTACGGCTGGCTGGCCTTCGCCCTGGACGCCGGCGAGCGGGCGCTGAAGCCCAAGGCCCTGAAAGCGGTCAAGATACCGGTCGCCATCGTCCAGGCCGACAATGACGACGTGGTGTGGAAACAGACCAACCGCTGGGCCGCCAAACGCCTGGGCCGCGGCCGCTATGTCGAGGTCCCCGGCGCCCTGCACGAGGTGATCATGGAGGCCGACGACAAGCGCGCCGTCTTCCTGGACGAGTTCGACGCCATGGCCGACTATGTCTCGCCGATCCAGGACCTGACGACCGTCGCCGATCCCGCCGCCCGCACCGAGGACGTCACCGAAGAGACGCCGTCCGTGGCCTAGGGTCGACGGCCTAGAGGATGTCCTGAAGCAGGGTCAGGAAGGCCCGGACGGCGGGATTGGCCCGGCGGCTTTCCGGCCAGAGCGCCGTGATGTTGTGGCGCTCGACGGCGTATTCGGTCAGGATCGGAACCAGCTCGCCGCGCGCCACATAGGGGGCTGCGACAAAGGTCGCGCTCAGGCCGACGCCGCCGCCGGCCACCAGGGCAGCGAGCACCGCCTCGCTGACATCCACGATGATTCCGGACGGCGGGACGATCTCGATCTCCCGCTCGCCGATCTTGAACGGCCAACGAAAAACCTGACCGCTGCTCTGGTAGCGGAGATTGACGGTGTCGTGCTCGGCCAAGGCGTCCGGATGGATCGGCGCGCCCCGTGACGCCAGATAGGCAGGCGAGGCGAAGGCGCCGAGCCGCATGGGCGCCAGGCGGCGCGACAGGAGCCGAGAGTCCGCCAGTTCCCCGATGCGGACGGCGACATCGACGCCCAGATCCACGATATCGACGATCTGGTCGCTCAGCCGCAGATCGACCGTCACCTTGGGATAGCGTCGGCGAAACTCTGGCAGCGCCGGCGCGATCACATGGATGCCCAGCGGGAGCGAGGCGGCGATCCGCAGAACGCCCGACGGCTCCGAGCGGGCCGTCATCGCCACCTGTTCGATCTCTTCGGCGTCCTGCAGCAGTTTCAGCGCCCGCCCATGCAACTCACGCCCCTCCGGCGTCAGCGTCAGGGAGCGGGTCGTGCGGGTGAAGAGCGACACGCCCAGACGTTGCTCGAGCCGTTGCACGCTCTTGCTGACGGCGGACGGCGAGATGGAGAGGCTGCGGGCGGCGGCCGTATAGCTGCCCAGGGATCCCGCCCGCGCGAACGCGATCAGGCCTGTCAGCCGATCCAGGCCCATATATTCCGTCATGGCGCTATTTAAGCGAAACGCGGGATCATTATCAACATGAATGGACGCGACTATCTGCCTGTCATGGATGCGCAGACGCATTCCGTGAGGATCAGACAATGCCCGCAGAGACCATGAAGGCCATCCAGCAGCATGCATTCGGCGGACCCGAGGTGCTGGTGTACGAGGACGCTCCCCTGCCCGAACTGAAGCCGGGCGAAGTGCGGGTTCGCGTTCACGCGGTCGGGCTCAATCCTCCCGACTTCCATCTGCGCGAAGGCTACAAGGCCCTGCCGCCCGAATGGCGGCCGCAGGTCGACTTCCCCATGATCCTCGGAACGGATGTTTCGGGCGTGGTGGAGGCGGTCGCCGACGATGTGAAAACCTTCGCCGTCGGCGACGAAGTCTATTCGATGGCGCGCTTCCCCACCGGCATGATGGGGGGCGCCCGGGCCTATGCCGAATACGTCAGCGTGCCCGCCTCCGAACTGGCGCTCAAGCCGGCCAGGGTCGATCACGTTCAGGCCGCCGGCGCGCCGATGTCGCTGCTGACCGCCTGGCAGTTCCTGGTCGAGCGCGGTCACGATGAGCCCAACCCGCTTCAGCCGACCCTGCATCATCCGGTTCCGCTGGCCGGCAAGACGGTCCTGGTGAACGGCGCGGCGGGCGGCGTGGGGCATTTCGCCGTGCAGATCGCCAAGTGGAAGGGCGCGCGCGTCATCGCGGTCGGGTCCGGCAAGCAGCAGGCCTTGCTGCGCGATCTCGGCGCCGATGAGGTCATCGACTACAAAACGACGGCGGCGGAGACCGTGGTGCGGGATGTCGATCTGGTCATCGACGCCGTCGGCGGTCCGGCCGCCGCCCGCTTCCTGCCTGTGATCAAGCGGGGCGGGGCGCTGTTTCTGGTGTTCCCGCTGGGCTTTGCGGCGACTGAGGAGGCGCAAAGACGGGGCGTCACGGTCTCTACGACCCAGGTTCGCTCCAGCGGGGCGCAACTGGCCGAGATCGCGCGTCTGCTCGACGACGGCACGATCCGCGTCGTGATCGGAAGTCAATTCCCGCTCGCGGAAGCCGGCAAGGCCCACGAGCGGGCGGCGCAAGGCGGGTCGCAGGGCAAGATCGTCCTGAAGGTCGCCTGAAATCGATCGGCCCTCCGCGAGCCGCCCTCCTCGCGGACATCGAAGACGCGTGTTTAGGAAAGCAGAGCCTGATGACGACCCGATCGAAACTGCGCCATGGCGCCTTGGCCTGGTTTGAAATGGTCGGGGCCGTCATGACCGAAGCCGCCGTGCGATCGGGGCTGGCGGCGGACCTGAATGTGTCCCTTGTCGAACGCTATACGGACGGGGCGGAAATAGGCGAAGGTCTCGTGCAAGGTCTTCGCTTCGACATCCGTGACGGAAAGCCGGGGTTCCGAGCCGGAGCGCGGCCTGACGAGCGCGCGGACATCACCATCGAAATCACCGCTGCCGGGGCGCGCGCCCTGAACCTCCTATACGGCGATGACCCCGAATACGCCCTCCTGCTGGATAGGCTTCTGAGCATCGGCGAGATGCGGATAGAAGGCGACCCCTCACAACTGGGCGATTGGCTCAAGGCCGTGCACGACCCCATCGTGGACCGAACCATTTAGATCGGGATGCGGTTGACCCGTCGCCTCAAGCCGCCGCGCGCTTCAGCGTCACCAGGGCCTGGTCGATCAGGCGGGAGTCGCCGACGGCGAGGATCTGGCCGGTGCCGTCCGGGGCGGCGCCGCGCCAGTTGACGACCCGACCGCCGGCGGCCTCGATCACCGGAACCAGGGCGGACCAGTCCCAGGATTTCAGGCTGGCTTCGGCGACCAGGTCCATCTGGCCCGCCGCCACCATGGCGTAGGCGTAGGCGTCGCAGCCCAGGCGGGCCAGGCGGGCGGCGGCGCGGACCTGAGTCCAGGCGCCCCGTTCCGCGCCGTTGAAGATGTCGGGGTCGGTGGTCGAGATGACGGCGTCGGTCAGGTGTTCGCAGGCCCGCACGGCCAGGGGCCGCTCGGTCGCGCCGCGCAACAGGCGGGCGCCGGACGGGCCGCCGATGAAGATCTCGTCCAGATAGGGCTGGGCGATCAGGCCCACAGTCGGCTTTTCGGCGACGCGCAGGGCGATCAGGGTGGTCCACAGCGGCAGGCCCGAGATGAAGGCCCGCGTCCCGTCGATGGGATCCAGAACCCAGACGTGCTCGGCGTCCGGCCGGTCCTCGCCGTATTCCTCGCCGATCACGCCGTGGTCGGGATAGCGGGCGGCGATCAGGCGGCGAATCGCGGCCTCGGCCTGTTTGTCCCCCTCGGTGACGGGGTCGAAGCCCGCCGCCCCGCCCTTGTCCTCATGCCCGATCCCCGAGCGGAAGAAGGGCAGGGTGACGCGCGCGGCCTCGTGCGCCAGTTCAACGGCGAAGGATTCGAATTCGATCATGGGCGCTCTTAGCGCGGATCGCCCCGTGCAGAGAACCCCGGCCGCAACGCCTGCGCCCTATTCGTTCAGGCGACCGCGTCGTTGACGTCGTGCAGGGACTTGGCCAGATCCAGCAGGCGTCGGCGCGGGCGTTCGCCCAGCTGGTAGTAGGCCTGGATCAGGTCCAGGGTCTCCTTGCGCGAGAACATCTCGCCCCCTCCGGCGGACGTTCCCGGCGCCGCGTCCTTGCGCTCCAGCGCCTCGGTCACGCCGTCGTAGAAATAGCTGACCGGCGTCTCCAGCGCCTCGGCCAGTTGCCACAGACGGGCGGCCGAGATGCGGTTGGCGCCGCATTCGTATTTCTGGATCTGCTGGAAGCGGATGCCGACCTGAACGGCCAACTGCTGCTGGGTCAGGCCCAGCAGGCGGCGGCGGCGACGCAGGCGGCGGCCCAGGTGGAGATCGATGTCGGTGGCCATGACCCTCAATGCCTTATCTGAAGACCTGTCCCGACACGGGACGGTTCGCCCGCCACGCCGCAATCCGCATGCCGCAGGTCGCGTCAGGGGCGAGTTTCGCGGCTCATCGAACTCTGCATGTCGTGATCGCAACCCAATCCGGCCGCGTGCATTTACTCCCCAGCTTGGCTTCACAGGAAGGAACCTACACCATGGGCATTATCGCCTGGATCATCATCGGCATCGTCGCGGGCTGGCTCGCGGAACAGATCATGGGCCGCAACCACGGCCTGATCACCAATCTGATCGTCGGCGTCATCGGCGCCCTGATCGGCGGCTTCGTCGCCAATGCACTGGGCTTCGCCTGGGGCGGCTGGATCGGTTCGACCATCGTCGCCACCATCGGCGCCATCATCCTTCTGTTCCTTCTGGGTTTGGTCAAGCGTCGCGCTTGATCGTCCCTCTGGACTGAGAATGAACGAAAGGGCGGCTCGCGAGAGCCGCCCTTTTTGTATGTTTCGACCGGCTTATTGCGCCGCAGGGGCGGGCCGGAAGTCGCCCTGCGCGGCGATCAGGACGCCGCCCTGCACCGTGGCGGCGTCGGCGGGCAGCAGGCGGGTCGATCCGTCGGGCAGACGGATCAGATAGCCGTCGATACGGCCGCCCGACCCCCGACTGACACCCACGACCTGGCCCAGCGCCTCTCCGCTCGATCCCCGCGCCGTTGCGCCGACGGCGACCTCGGCGGGGGCGTCTTCCGAGCGGGCAGGGGCTTCGGCAGGCGTATCGACATGGCGCGAGGGCGGCGCTTTGTCCTGACCGTCAACCTGAGTCGACGCGGTTTGGGCCCACGCGGTTTGGGCCAGGACGGCTGTGGCCGCCAGGGCCGCGAGGGTTGCGAAACGCATCATGGAACGGTCCTTCCTGTCAGGTGACAATGGAAAAGGCGGCCGGGATGTCCCGGCCGCCTTCTCGACGTCTGTGGCTCAGGCTCGAGCCCAGGCGGTCATGGATCAGCGCTGGGGCTGGTCGCCGGTCGGCGGGGCCATCGGGTCGCTGCTGCCCGACGGATCGGCAGGCTCGGTCGTGGTGGGTTCCGTGGGGATCGGCCCAGTCGGGGCCGGTTCAGCCGTCATCGGCGCGGCAGGCTCGGCGGGCATGGCCGAAGGATCGGCGGCGGGGGCGGGCGCCGTTGCGGCGGACGGAGGCGGCGGCGCGCCAGCGATCGGGGCGGCGGCGTCGTACTCGGTCTTGGTATAGGCCACCACCACATTGGCGCCGTCCTGGCGGATGCCGTTCAGCGGCACGGCGCGAAGCTGGCCGTCGGCGCCGCGAACTGTCAGTTCCTGGGCGCCCGAGGCGTTGTTCTGAACGCCTTCAAGCTTGCCCAGTTCGCCATCGGGACCGTGCACCGAAGTGCCGGGCGTCAACGACAGGCTGGGCTGAGCGGGGGCGTCTTGGGTTGCGGGGGCCGCGGGAGCGATTTCCTGCGCCAGGGCGGGCGAGGCGATCAGGAAGGCGGCGGCGGCGCTGCTCAGAATGGCGGTCTTGAAGTTCATGGGAGAACATCCGGTTGCACGGGCCCGGCGCCCGCAATCACCAAACCCACCATGTTACGGATTGTTTCGTCGGCCCCAAAATGACCCTGAACCTGCCCCGGTTGGACGATTCCTGGTCTAAGGTGCGGCATTGCGTCGAATCGGCAGGAGGCCGCGTGAATCGCCGGAACGCCTATGTCCCCGGCCTGCTGCGCAGGCTGTTGGGGCTCGCCTATGAGCTGACCCCTCAGGTTTTCGCCGTGGTGGCCTTCTGCGCCGGGGCGTTGATGCTCATTTCGGCGGTGACGCCAGAGTTCGACGACCGGTTGCGGCAACTCACCGGCGTCGTGTCGCCGATCCTGATCGACCTGTCCCATTTCGTGGCCAGCATCGCCGGATTCATGCTGATCCTGCTGTCGGCCGGTCTGTGGCGACGGCGCCGCGGCGCCTATTGGGCGGCCCTGGCGGTGCTGGCCGTCGGGGCGGTCTTCTCGGTTCTGAAGGGGCTGGACTGGGAAGAGTCCGTCGATCTGGCGCTCGTCGCCGCCCTGCTGGCGCAGGGTCGCACGGCCTTCAACCGCCGCTCGCGTCTCAGCGAGCCCCTGCGGCCCGGCTGGCTGCTGCTGCTGATCGCGGTGGTGGGGTCGATGCTGTGGCTGGGCTTCTTCGCCTATCGCGACGTGGCCTATTCGGATGAGTTGTGGTGGCGGTTCCTGGTGGATCGCCAGGCCTCGGGCTTCCTGCGGGCGGGTCTGGTCCTGTCCCTGCTGACCCTGCTGGTCGCAGGACGCTCCCTGCTCAGTTCGCCGGGCGCCGACAGTCACGGTCCGGCCTCGAAGGACCAGATCGAACGCGCCCGCATCGCGCTGGAGGCGGCGGAAGAGGCCACGCCCGAGGCCTGGCTGGCCATGCTGGGCGACAAGGCCCTGTTGTTCAGCCCCTCGGGCCGCAGCTTCCTGGCCTATCGGGTGCGGGGCCGGCGCTGGATCGCCATGGGCGAACCGGCAGGGGCGCTGGCGGAACGCCAGGAGCTGTTGTGGGCCTTCACCGAACTGGCCGACAGTTACGGCGGTGCGGCGGTCTTCTACTCGGTCGGGGACGATATCCTCAGCGAACTGGCGACCATGGGCCTGGCCATGCGCAAGGTCGGCGAGACGGCGGTGATCCGCACCGAGGCCTTCGCCCTGGAGGGCAAGAGCAAGCAGAACCTGCGCACGGCCGTGAACCGGGCCGAACGCGAGGGGGCCAGTTTCGACATCCTGCCCGCCGGCGCCGCCAGGGCGCTGGAGCCCGAGCTGAAGGCGATTTCGGACGCCTGGATGGGCCTGCACAACGGGGCTGAGAAGTCCTTCTCCCTGGGCCGGTTCGACATCGACTATCTGAACCTGACGCCGTTGGCGGTGGTGCGCGAGGGCGAGCGGATCGTGGCCTTCGCCAATCTGCTGGTCACGCCGGGCGAGGCGGCGGTGGACCTGATGCGCTATACGCCCGAAGCGCCGCATGGGGTGATGGACTATCTGTTCATCCGCTGCGTCCAGTGGGCCAAGGCCGAGGGGATCGCCACATTCGACCTGGGCATGGCGCCCCTGGCCGGGCTGGAGGACCGTAGGGTCGCCCCCGTCTTCGCCCGCGTCGGCGCCCTGGTGTTCGAAGAGGGCGGGGCCCTGTACGGCTTCCAGGGTCTGCGCAGCTACAAGGCCAAGTTTGCGCCGGACTGGAAGGCCAGGTTCATCGCTGCGCCCGTATCCACCCCCCTGCCCCTGGCCCTGCTGGACGTCGCCCTGCTGACCAGCGGCGGCTGGCTGGGCATGTTGGGCCTGCGCAAGGGCCGCTGATATCGACGGGCGGCGCCGAAGCGGTCATGGTGCGCCCATGTCGTTCAAGCCCCTCTTTTCCCGCGCCCTGGCCCTTGCGCCGGAGCGCCTGCATTTCGCCGCCCACAGCCATCACCTGTGGCCCGACGTCAGTTTCGAGGCCCAGCAACAGGCCTGGCTTGACGCCAATCGGCACGCCGACCGCAAGTGGGACCTGATCTTCGACGAGATCGTCCCCCAGGCCCAGGCCGAGGTGGCGCGCGAACTGAGCCTGGCCTCGCCGGACAGCGTGGTGTTTTCGCCCAACACCCATGACCTGCTGCTGCGGGTCTTTTCGGCCTTCGAGACCCAGCCGGTGCGGATACTGTCCACGGACGGCGAGTTCCACTCGTTCCGGCGTCAGGCCGAGCGCTGGGAGGAGGCGGGTCAGGCCGTGGTCACCCGCGTGCCCTTGGCGCCCTTCGACACCTTCGCCGAGCGGTTCGTCGCGGCGGCCGCAGCGGGCGGTCACGACTGGATCCTGGTCAGCCAGGTCTTCTTCCGCACCGGCGGCCTGTTCGACGGGATCGAGGCCCTGGCCGCCCTGGCCCGGCCCGAGGGCCCGTGGGTCCTGATCGACGGCTATCACGGCTTCATGGCGACCCCGACGGATCTGTCGGCCGTGGCGGACCGGGTCTTCTATGTCGGCGGCGGCTATAAATACGCCATGGCGGGCGAGGGGGCCTGTTTCCTGCACGCCCCCGACGGCTTTGCGCCCCGGCCGGTGGTCACCGGCTGGTTCGCCGAGTTCGGGGATCTGTCCGGCCCGCCGGGCGGGGTCCAGTATCGCTCGGACGGCGGCCGGTTCTGGGGCGCGACCTTCGACAGTTCGGCTCTGTACCGGTTCAACGCCGTGCGCCGGATGTTGAGAGAAGCCGGGCTGACCACGGCGGACGTGGCGGACCACAGTCGGGCTCTGGCGATGCAATTCCAGGCGGCGCTTCAGGCCGGAGAGGCCGGAGCGGTCGGCGCAGCCGAGATGCTGAACCCGGTCCAGGGCGACGACGCCCGCGCCCGTTTCCTGGCCCTGCGCCACGACAACGCTCCGGCCTGGCGGGCGGACCTGCTGGCGGCCGGCGTGGTGACGGACGTGCGCGACGACGTGATCCGGTTCGGCTTCGGCCTGTATCAGGACGCCGCTGACGTGGATCGGCTGATCGCGGCCTGCCGCGCCCTGTAGGGTTTCAGCCTCCCCTAGAAGAAGGTGGTGTCGTCCTGCTTCTTGGCCTGGGGCGCGGCGCGGGGCGTCGTCGCCGGCGGGGTCTGGCGCGGCGTCCCGGCGTTCGGCGGCGTGTTCGGCGTTTGGCCGTTGGGCGTCTGCCCGTTCGCAGGCGGGATCGCCGGCAGGGCCGGATAGGGCATGGCCGGGGTCTGGCCCGCTTCGGCCGGGCTTCCGTCGCCCGGATAGGCTTCCGCCGCCGGGAGCTCATCGACCGGCGTCGCCTGACCCACGCGGTCGGGCGCGTTCAGATCGTCACGGATGAAGGCCCAGGACCGACTGTCGGCGCAACCGCAGGCCTTCAGGAAGCCGTCGCGGTCACGCCACAGGATCAACGGATAGGTGATGTGCACCCCGGCGTCGCTGAGCAGGGCGGTCAGGCGTTCGTCGAACTGGCGGCTGGCGTCCACCACGGCCGAGCGGGCCAGATTGCCGTCCGCCTGGGGGATGCCGGCGGCGGTCCAGTTCCGCGCGGGCGTCGCCGCCCAGCGTTGGTACAGGGACCAGTCGCGGGTCAGCCACAGTTCCGCGATCGTGGCCCGTTCGGCGGCGGTGGACTGGGCCAGGCCCTCGCGGTCGGCGCGAGCGAACAGGATGACGCGCGGCTCGACCCCTGCGGCCTGCAGCTTGGCGACCTCCTCCTGCTCATAGCGCTGGGCCGACGCGCTGTCGCGATAGCCGACGATATAGAGGGGTTCGCCCCCGCCGCCGCCCGACACCCAGGAGGCCTCGTCGAGAAGTTGCTGGATCTGGGCCTGGTTGCGGCTGATCGTGACCGGCTGGAACCGCGAATAGAAGTTCCAGTAGGCCCAGTAGCCGAGCCCCGCCAGGATCAGGCCGATCAGGGCGGCCAGGGCGGACCAAATGAGGAATCGACGCATGGGGGAGGAGTGCTCCAGCTTCACCGTTGGCACGGGTTAACGCATAGCACCGAAATCCGTTGTCCGCTCATTCGCCGTGCCGTTTTCCCCGGCGAAATCCGCAGGTGACGTTCGCACGCCACACCCGCCCATCCCGGCCCGCGCCGGGGATGGCGGGGGATTTCAAGGCTGCCAGCCCGAGGTCTGGTCGACGTCGCTTTCGCCCGCCAGGGCCCCGCGGGTCTTCTTCACCTCGGCCCAGGCGGCGCGCCGCAGCGGCCTCTTATC
>NZ_JMQR01000105.1:0-10612 GCF_000698025.1 Brevundimonas sp. EAKA
CACCTCCCCCAAGGGGGGAGGATTTCGGTGTTCGCATTTCTCCCCCCTTGGGGGAGGTGGCGCGGCGCAGAGCGCCGTGACGGAGGGGGCCTGTAAGGTTCAGCCCCGCACCACGTTCATGCAGTCGCGGACCCTCCCCCGCAAGCGAGGGAGGGTCTGGTCCTTATCAGTTCTGATAGACGTCGCCGGAGCCGGCGATTTCGCTGGTCAGCTTGGCGGGGCGGGTCGCCAGGCTGACGTCGCCGGAGCCCGCGATGCTGACCTGGACGTCGCCGGTGGGGGCGATGTCGGCGTCGCCGGAGCCGGCGATGTCGACCTTGGCGTCCTTGGCGTCCAGAGCCCGAAGATCGGCGTCGCCCGAGCCGGCGATGTCGAGGTCCAGGGCGTCGGTGCGGCCTGAGGCGGTGACATCGGCCGAACCCGAGATCGACAG
This sequence comes from Brevundimonas sp. EAKA, assembly GCF_000698025.1. Taxonomy (NCBI): domain Bacteria; kingdom Pseudomonadati; phylum Pseudomonadota; class Alphaproteobacteria; order Caulobacterales; family Caulobacteraceae; genus Brevundimonas; species Brevundimonas sp. EAKA. The sequence goes on from NZ_JMQR01000105.1 coordinate 434, forward strand.
GGCCATCGAGGGCTGGTCATAGCCGCTGATGTCCAGGTCGCCCGAGCCGTTGGAGGCGAAGCGGCGGACATTGGGCGCCGTGACGACGACGCGCAGTTCGTCGCGTTCCGACCGGGCGGAGAAGTTTCCGTTGTCCCAGCCGAACACGATCCGTTCGTCGCCGTCGCCCATGGACAGGCGGCCGTCCGTCAGGGTGACGCGGTCGGTCAGCCCCTTGGGCCCGGTGATGACCACGGTGTTGGCCGGCCCCTGGACGTATTCGACGTCGATGCTGGAATCGATGGTCAGGGCCTCGCCGCCGGTCCAGGCCAGGGTGCGGGTGGTGAAGGGGCCGAGATCGTCGGTCCCGCCGCCCCTGACCCGTTCGAAGCGGATCGACTCGCCGTCCCGGTCCTTGATGGTCCAGGCCCAGCCGTGGCGTTGCAGGTCGTGGCCGCCGAGGGCGATGGCCCCGCCCAGGGTGACCAGGCAGAGCACCAGGGCGGCGCCGGCGATGATGAACAGTGTGCGGATCATAGCGAGCCTCCCGTGCTCGTAGCGTCAGACTGGGCGTCGGATTGGGGTTCAAGCGCCGGCTTGAGCAGCCGGTAGTGCAGGCGGGCGAACCAGACGATCCCGTTGACCAGCCAGATGGTGACGATGGTCAGAAGGGCGCCGATGAAGACGGCCCCGGCCATCAGGCCCAGACCCATCAAGACCGCCGCGAACGGGCCGCCGGGGAAGCCGGCGAACGGACCGGCCACCATGACGCCGCCGCCCGAGATGAACAGGGCGATGGCGGCGATGAAGAAGCCGAAGAGGGTCCCGACCACGCCCATCAGAATGGGCAGGAGGATCAGGATGTCGACTGCCCCCAGGCCCAGGACCGCGAAGACGGCGGCGGCGGCGGCGGAGGGGTTCTTCTCCTGGCGCCAGCGCTGGATCCCGGCCTCGGCCTTCAGTTCGCGGGCCAGCCGGCCCGGATCGCCCAGGGCGGCGGCCACCTCGGCCTCGGTGCGGCCGGCGGCCAGGCCGTCGGCGAAATGGGTCTCATAGTCGGCGACGATGTCGGCCGCCGTGGCGGTCGGCAATCCGACCAGGCCGCTTCTGAGACGGGCGATGAATTCCGCGCGCGTCATTGTTCCGTTCCCTCCGGTTGAGCGTCGGCCGCCTGGGGCGCCGGCGTCTGGATCGTGGTTGCGTCGCTGGCCAGGACGGCGTCGACGGCTTGGGTGAAGGCCGACCATTCGGCGGTCTGGGCGGCGAGGGCCGTCCGTCCGGCGTCGGTCAGGCGATAGTATTTGCGGGACGGGCCGGACGAGGATTCGACCAGATAGGTCTCGACCTGTCCGTCCGACTGCATCCGCCGCATCAGGGGGTAGATGGTGCCTTCCCCCATATCGATCGCGTCCGACAGGCGGCTGGCGATCTCATAGGCGTAGCTGTCGGCCCGGTTCAGAAGCGCCAGGACGCACAATCCCAGAACCCCCTTCTTCAGCTGTATCTCGATGGTTTCGGTCACCTCGATGTCTCCTTTGATGGAGATTGAGTACGACAAGGTACCTTGCGACGCAAGGTACCTGTTTAAACATGACGAAGGTTTAATCCAACGGGGTTCGATGAGGGGGCGAACGGGTTTGGGGCGAGTTTGCGGCGGATGGAGCGCGGATCGCTTGGCAAGCGAAGGGCGATCCGATAGGGACTCAAGGAAGTGACGGGTGGAGAACATGCCCGCGCGAAGACTTGAGATTCGTTCTCAAGTCTCTGCTGAAAAACGATATTGTGGGGACTTCGTATGGGAATGGGGACGCGAGCCCTGGGAAGAGCGAAGGCAGGAGCGACGGCGGCGACGACAGCCGTCGGGATCGCACTGTTCTCCGCCGCGCCGACGTGGGCGCAGGATCTGATGGGCCAGCCGACGCCGGGCGGCATCGATCTTCAGCCGGCCGCCGCGCCGCTGAAGCACGACGCCATCTGGTTCCACGACATCGTCCTGATGCCTGTCATCACCGGCATCACCCTGCTGGTGCTGGGCCTGCTGGCCTGGATCGTGTTCCGCTACAACAAGAGATCCAATCCGACGCCCGCGCGCTGGAGCCACAACACCACGGTCGAGATCATCTGGACCGTTCTGCCGGTGGTGATCCTGGTGGGGATTTCGCTGTTCTCCTTCCGCCTGCTGTTCGCCTATCACGACATGCCGGAACCGGATCTGACGGTGAAGGTCACGGGCAACCAGTGGAACTGGGCCTATGAATATCCCGACCAGGGCGTGGCCGAATACATCTCCAACATGGTGCCGGAAGGCGAACTGGCCGAGCGCGGTCTGTCGCACGCCGTCTATCGCCTGGCGGCGGACGAGCCGATGGTGGTGCCGGTCGGCAAGACGGTGCGTCTGCTGATCACGGCGTCCGACGTCATCCACGCCGTGGCCCTGCCGGCCTTCGGCCTGAAGACCGACGCCGTGCCCGGCCGGGTCAACGAGACCTGGTTCAAGGCCGAGCGCACCGGCGTCTTCTACGGCCAGTGCTCGGAACTGTGCGGCGTCGATCACGCCTTCATGCCGATCCAGATCAATGTCGTGACCCAGGCCGAGTTCGAACGCTGGATCGCCTCCAAGGGCGGCTCCATGACGCCGAAGACGGCCGAGGCCGCGCCGGGCGGAACCGCCGCCCAGGTCGAGGCCGGCACGACCGGCGCCCCCGTGGTCGGGACGGCGACGGCCGGCCCCGAAGCCGGCGCCCAGACCGGCGTACCCACCGCCCAGACGGCGACGACGCCGACCGCGCAGACCGTTCAACCCGCTCCCGCCGCGGCCTCCGCCGCGCCGGCCGCCCAGTAAGAGGCGAGCAGTTACATGGCTGACGCAACCGTTTCGACCCGCGACGTCCTTCCCGCCCACGACGCTCACCACCACGACGATCACAAGGTGGGCTTCTTCACGCGCTGGTTCCTGTCCACCAATCACAAGGACATCGGCACCCTGTATCTGATGTTCGCCATCATGGCGGGCATCGTGGGCGGGGCGCTGTCGGGCCTGATCCGCTGGGAGCTGGCCGAGCCGGGAATCCAGATCTTCAAGGAAGGCTCGTCGATCCAGCTTCTGGGTCTCGTGGAGCAGTCCAAGCACGGCTATAATGCGGTGGTCACCGCCCACGCCCTGATCATGATCTTCTTCATGGTCATGCCCGCCATGATCGGCGGCTTCGGCAACTGGTTCGTGCCGATCATGATCGGGGCGCCGGACATGGCCTTCCCGCGCATGAACAACATCTCCTTCTGGCTGCTGGTCGCCGCCTGGTGCCTGTTGATCCTGTCGATGTTCGTCGACGGCGGGCCGGGCAAGGGCTTCGGCGGGGGCTGGACGGCCTATCCGCCCCTGTCGACGGTGGGCCACGTCGGCCCGGCCTTCGACCTGGCCATCTTCGCCCTGCACGTCGCGGGCGCCAGCTCCATCCTGGGGGCGATCAACTTCATCACCACCATCCTGAACATGCGCGCGCCGGGCATGACCCTGCACCGGATGCCGCTGTTCGCCTGGTCGGTGCTGATCACCGCCTTCCTGCTGCTGCTGTCGCTGCCCGTCCTGGCCGGCGCCATCACCATGCTGCTGACCGACCGCAACTTCGGCACCCACTTCTTCGATCCGGCCGGCGGCGGCGACCCGATCATGTACCAGCACCTGTTCTGGTTCTTCGGCCACCCGGAGGTCTACATCCTGATCCTGCCGGGCTTCGGCATCATCAGCCACATCGTCTCGACCTTCAGCCGCAAGCCGGTGTTCGGATACCTGGCCATGGCCTACGCCATGGTGGCCATCGGCTTCGTCGGCTTCGTCGTCTGGGCGCACCACATGTACACGGTCGGAATGAGCGTGAACCTGCGCGCCTATTTCATCGCCGCGACCATGATTATCGCCGTGCCGACCGGGGTGAAGATCTTCAGCTGGATCGCCACCATGTGGGGCGGGTCCATCAGCTTCAAGACGCCCATGCTGTGGGCCATCGGCTTCATCTTCCTGTTCACCGTCGGCGGGGTGACCGGCGTGGTCCTGTCGAACGCCGGCATCGATTACAGCCTGCACGACACCTATTACGTGGTGGCCCACTTCCACTATGTGCTGTCGCTGGGCGCCGTCTTCGCCATCTTCGCGGGCTTCTACTACTGGTTCGAGAAGATGTTCGGGGTGAAGTACAACGAGTTCCTGGGCGCGACCCATTTCTGGATCATGTTCGTGGGCGTGAACCTGGTGTTCTTCCCGCAGCATTTCCTGGGCCTGCAGGGGATGCCGCGCCGCTATATCGACTACCCGGACGCCTTCACCCTGTGGAACCAGATCTCGTCGATCGGTTACGCGATCACGGCCGTGGGGGTGCTGGTCTTCCTGGTCATGCTGGCCGAGGCCGCCATTCGCCGCCGGCCGGGCGTCGCCAATCCGTGGGGCGAGGGCGCCACGACCCTGGAATGGACCCTGTCCTCGCCGCCGCCGACCCACCAGTTCAACGAACTGCCGGTGGTCAAGGGCGACGAGCACTGATCCCGGGCTGACATCCCGAACGGCGGGCCGCTCTTTCCACGGAAGGGGCGGCCTTCTGCTTTGGGGTATGCTATGCGGCCCTCACCCATGACACCCGAACCCATGACCCAGGACGTCCAGACCCGCCCCGCGCTCTCGACCGCCCAGCCGGAAGACTTCTTCCAGCTGCTGAAGCCGCGCGTCATGTCTGTGGTGGTCTTCACCGCCGCGACCGGGCTGGTCATGGCGCCGGGATCGATGAACCCGCTGGTCGCCGCCATAGCCATCCTGTGCATCGCCGTGGGCGCGGGCGCCGCCGGGTCGCTGAACATGGCGCTGGAGGGCGAGACCGACGCACTGATGCGGCGCACGCGCGGTCGGCCGGTGGCGGCGGGACGCGTTCGCAAGAATGACGCCATGGCCTATGGCGTCATCCTCAGCCTGTTCTCGGTCATGCTGTTGGGGATGAACACCAACTGGTTCGCGGCCGGGCTGCTGGCCCTGACCATCGTCTATTACGCCGGCTTCTACACCCTGCTGCTGAAGCGCCGGACGCCGCAGAATATCGTCATCGGCGGGGCGGCGGGCGCCTTTCCGCCGGTGATCGGCTGGGCGGCGGCGACAGGCCAGGCGCCGTGGCAGGCCTGGCTGCTGTTCCTGATCATCTTCCTGTGGACCCCGCCGCACTCGTGGGCCCTGGCGCTGTATTCGGCCGGCGACTACGCCAAGGCGGGCATACCGATGATGCCGGTGGCGCGGGGGGCCAGGTCCACCCGGCTGCAGATCCTGATCTATTCGCTGGTCTTCGTGGCCTCGGCCGTGGCCCCGGCCCTGGTGGGCATGGGCGGGATGATCTACGCCGTGGTGTCGGTCGCCGGCGGCCTGGGCTTCCTGGGCCTGGCCTGGCGGCTGTACCGCTCGCGCGCCGGCGACGAGCCGGACAAGGCCGACACCGTGGGACGCGAGGCCGCATTGTATGATGTGAAGGTCCAGGCCAAACCGGCGCGTGACCTGTTCGCCTTTTCGATCCTGTATCTGGTCGCCCTGTTCTCGGCCCTCCTGGTCGAGGCGGTGGCGGGCCTGGGAGCCTGAACCATGCGTCTGAGCCCTGAGGAACTGCGCGCCCGCAAGCGCCGCAACGTCTGGATCGCGACGGCCCTGGTGGCCTTCATCGTCCTGGTCTTCACCACCACGGTCCTGCGCCTGCAACAGAACCAGGCGGCCGAGCGCGCCCTGTTGCAAGAGGCGACGGGGGCGCCGCGATGAACAATCCCGGCCGCAAGAACCTGATCGCCATCGTCTGCGTCCTGGGCGTGATGGGGATGACGGGCGCGGCCTTCGCGGCTGTGCCCCTGTACCGGATGTTCTGCCAGGTCACGGGCTTCGACGGCACGGTGCGCCGCGCCGAAAAGGCGCCGGACACGGTGCTGGACCAGACGGTGCTGGTGCGGTTCGACACAAACGTGCGCGGCCTGCCCATGACCTTCCGCGCCGAACAGACGACCCAAAGGGTGCGGATCGGCGAGACGGGCCTGGCCTATTTCGACGTCACCAACACCTCGGACCAGCCGATCCAGGTGCGGGCCGGGTACAATGTCGTGCCGGAATACACTGGCCCCTATTTCCAGAAGCTGCAATGCTTCTGCTTCTCGGATCAGACCCTGGCGGCGGGCGAGACGCGCCAATTCCCGGTCCAGTATTTCATCGCCCCCGAACTGGCCACGGACCGCGAAGCCAGGGGCGCGCGCGAGATCACCCTGAGCTACACCTTCTATCCGTCGGTCGATGCGCCGGCGGGACCGAACGCCTGAGTCCATGGCTCGACCGGGTGTGGATTTCCCCGGCGTGGGCTGCGGTCTCGTGATCCAGCGCGCCGACGGGCGGGTGCTGCTGTGCAAGCGGCTGAAGGCGCCTGAGGCGGGACACTGGAACATCGTCGGCGGCAAGGTCGATCACATGGAAATCTCCGCCGAGGCCGCGCGTCGCGAGGCCGAAGAGGAGAGCGGCCTGACGATCGGCGCGGTCGAGTTCCTGTGCGTGACCGAAGAGGTGATCGCGGCGGATCGCCAGCACTGGGTGTCGCTGATCTATCTGGCGCGCGACTTCGCCGGCGAGCCGTGGCTGACCGAGCCGGACAAGCTGTCGGAGATCGGCTGGTTCGCGCTGGATGATCTGCCGCAACCCTTGTCGGTGTTCTCGAAGACGGCCTTTGAGGCCCTGAAGGCGCGGGTGTAGCGCCGCAACCCCGTCACCCTCGGGCTCGTCCCGAGGGTCCACGCCTAATGCGATTACAAGCTGTGGAGTTTAGACACCGGACCCTCGCCCGACCTGAGGTGCGGCGGACAGGTGGACCCTCGGGACAAGCCCGAGGGTGACGCGTTTGGGAGCAGCCCGGAGATCGCGGCGGAAACACGGCGGCGCACTGGCGCGACGCAAAAGCGGCGGTTATAGCTGGGGGATAAGGCGAGTTCATCGCCAGCCCAATATAGAGATGAAACGCATGGCCGACGCGCACGCCGCTCCGCACCACGACTATCACCTCGTGCCGCCCAGTCCGTGGCCGCTGCTGTCGTCCATTGCGGCGACCATCATGTTCATCGGCGCCGTGATCTGGATGAAGGGGCTGGCGCCGGCCGAGAACGGGCCGATCGCCGCCAACTTCCTGGCCGAAGGCAAGCCGGGCGTCTTCTTCGCCGGTCTGGCGGGGGTGCTGCTGTCGGCCATCGGCTGGTGGTCGGACGTGATCAAGGAATCCAAGGCGGGCGACCATACGCCGGTCGTCTCGATCGGCCTGCGCTACGGCATGATCCTGTTCATCGCCTCGGAGGTGATGTTCTTCGTCGCCTTCTTCTGGATGTTCTTCGACATGGCCCTGTTCCATGAATCACGGGCCCTGACCCCGGAAGTCGGGACCTGGGCGGACACGGCCAAGGCCTGGTCGACCTGGCCGCCCAAGGGGGTCGAGGTCCTGTCGCCCTGGCAACTGCCGCTGCTGAACACCGTGACCCTGCTGCTGAGCGGCTGCACCGTCACCTGGGCCCACCACGCCATCCAGGTCGGCGACCGCAAGGGCGCCAAGATCGCCCTGATCATCACCGTGGCCCTCGGCGTCTTCTTCACCAGCGTTCAGGCCTATGAATACCAGCACATCCTGCACGAGCACCTGTTCTTCAATGAGGAAGCCGCCAACTCGGGCCTGTATGGGTCGATCTTCTTCATGGCGACCGGTTTCCACGGCTTCCACGTCCTGATCGGCACCATCTTCCTGGCGGTCTGCCTGATCCGTCTGCTGGCCGGCGACTTCACCCCGCAGAAGCATTTCGGCTTCGAGGCGGCGGCCTGGTACTGGCATTTCGTGGACGTGGTCTGGCTGTTCCTGTTCGCCTTCGTCTACGTCGTCTTCGGTTGATCCCGGACACCACCGACAAGATCGCGGCGGCGGGGGACGAGGGATCGTCTCCCGCCGTCGCCGTTTCCGCCGTGCGCGCGGGGCTGAAGGGGCGGTGCCCGCGCTGCGGCCAGGGGCGTCTGTTCGCCGGCTTCCTGAAGGTGCGGGCGGGATGCGAGGCCTGTGGGCTGGACTACGCCACCATCCAGACCGGCGACGGGCCGGCCAGTTTCATCATGCAGATCGCGGGCTTTCTGGTCGGGTTTTCGGCCCTGGTGGTCGAGATCAAATTCCATCCGCCCATGTGGCTGCACCTGATCGTCTGGCTGCCGTTGGTGGTGGCCCTGTCGCTGGCGCTGATGCGGCCGGGCCGGGGGCTGATGATCGGTTTGCAATACAGGAACCAGACATGAGGCGGTTTCCCTGGATATTGACCCTGCTGACGGTCGCGGCCCTGGTCCTGCTGATGGGGCTGGGCCTGTGGCAGGTCGAGCGGCTGAAGTGGAAAGAGGGGCTGATCGCGGCGTCCGAGGCGGCGGCGGCGAAACCGCCCGCGCCGCTGGATCAGGTGCTGGCGGCCGATCCGGACGGGGGCGATCTGGAGTTCCGCAAGGCGTTGATCGTCTGTCCGGGTCTGGCGACCGCGCCCTATGTCGAACTGCAGTCCATCCATGACGGCGTGGCGGGGGTGCGGCTGATCTCGGCCTGCCGGCCCGTCGATGCGGATTTCAGCCTGCTGATCGACCGGGGCTTCGTCGCCGACGAGATTTCAGGCCGGCCGCGCGTGGCGGAGTCCACCCTGCCGCTGGTGCTGATCGGCGAGTTCCGCCGCTTCGATCCGCCGGGCGGCATGACGCCGTCCCCGACGAACGGCCGCTTCTATGGCCGCGACACGGCGGCCATGGCCAAGGCCCTGAAGGTCCAGGGCCCGGTGCGGCCCGAGGCGGTGTTCGCCGTCAGCCCGACCAATCCCGAGTTCGGCGCCCTGAAGCCGTCCGCCCCGCCGGCGGCCTTTTCCAACAATCATTTCGGTTACGCCCTGACCTGGTTCGGGCTGGCGATTGTGCTGGCGGGCTTCTATGTGGCCCTGCTTCGAAGACGCCTGAAGAAAGACACCCCCTGACCGCCACCCTGCACACCCTGTCCAACGGCGTCCGCGTCATCTGCGACCCCATGCCCGGCCTGAAGACCCTGGCCGTCGTCGTCACCGTCAAGGGCGGGGCCCGGTGGGAGCCGGAGGATCGCTCCGGCTGGTCGCACCTGCTGGAGCATCTGGTGTTCAAGGGCGCCGGCGACATGGCCGCGCGCGAGATCGTCGAGCGGATCGAGGCCGAGGGCGGCACGATCAACGCCTCCACCGGCTATGAGCGGACCAGTTTCGAGGTGCGGGGGCTGGAGGGCACCCTGGCGCTGAACATGCAGGTGCTGTCGGACCTGGTGTTCCGGCCTGCCCTCGACCCCGCCGAGATCGAGCGCGAAAAGGACGTGGTGGCCCAGGAGATCGCCGAGGCCTTCGACACGCCCGACGACCATGTGTTCGAGATGGTGCAGACGCGGGCCTTCGCCGGCCAGCCGCTGGGGCGGCCGATCCTGGGCTCGGTCGACAGCCTGAAGCCGGCCGACAAGGCCAGCGTCGAGGCCTGGCGCGCGCGGCTCTATTCGCCCGACCGGATGGTGGTGTCGGCGTCCGGCGCGGTGGAGGAGGGCGAACTGCTGGCCCTGGCCGAGCGCTGGTTCGGCGACGCGGTGGCGACCCCGGTTCCGGCCCCGGCGCCGGCGGCCTTCGTCGGCGGGCATGCGACCCTGACGCGCAAGATCGAACAGGCCAATCTGGTGTTCCAGCTGCCGGCCCTGTCGGCGACCGATCCGGCCCTGTCGTCGATGCGGCTGTTCGGCGAGATCCTGGGCGGGGGCATGGCCTCGCGCCTGTTCCAGAGCGCGCGCGAGGAGCGGGGCCTGGCCTACGCCATCGACGCCTATCAGGAGCCTTACGAGGACACCGGGGTGCTGGGGATCTACGCCGGGGCGGCGGCGGATCGGGCCAGGGAACTGGCCCAGGTGGCGGCGGCCGAGGTGCGGGCCCTGGCCGAGACCGGGCCGACCGAGAAGGAGCTGTCGCGGGCCAAGGCGGTGATGAAGGCCGGGCTGTGGATGTCGGACGAGAACCCGATGAGCCGGGCAGGACGCAACGCGGCCCAGACCCTGATCTTCGGCGCGCCCCGGTCCAGCCTCTCCATGACCGAACAACTGGAGGCCCAGACGGTCGAGGCCGTGCGGGCGGTCGGCGGTCGGATGC
>NZ_JMQR01000106.1:0-10490 GCF_000698025.1 Brevundimonas sp. EAKA
GCCCCAGTCCCAACCCTGGGGCGGAGGGCGTCCCTATGCCGACGACCGGGGCTACAGGGACGACCGGCGCGGCGATGATCGCCATCGGGACGACGACTATCGCTACAAGAAGAAGAAGCGCGACAGCATCTTCGACATCTTCGACTGAGGCTCAGACCTTCAGCCGGGCCGCCTGCATCAGGCTCTGCAGCGCCGCAGACGCCTCGGTATCGGCGTCCGCCGCCTGGCGGACTTCGGGGATCCGCAGCATCTTGACCGCTTCGGCGCGGGCGCGATCCGCAGCAGGCCCCAGAGGCGCGGTCTCGCCATTGGTCATCTTCATCAGGGCCGTCAGCTTCTGAACCGGCGTGGCCTGGGCCCGGCCGATCTGGGCCAGCAGTCCGGCGTCCGCCTCCAGGGTTCCGCCCAGGGCGCCGATGGCCGTCGAAATCTGTCTTTCATCCAGTTCGCCCAGCTGTACGGCCCGCACCGACCGCTGCAGTCGCGCCAGGACCAGCAGCTTCTGCGACACGCTGGGGCCGCCCGGCGCCGACTGGCGCATCTCGCTTTCCAGCCGGACGGAGGCCACGCAGGCGCTGAGCCAGCGCGCCGCCGCCCGCTTGTTGGCCCCTCCGGTGACGTTCTCGCACAGCCGCGTCAGCAGTTCGGCCTCGGACAGGGCGGTCGGACATTGGCGGACATAGGCGCCGACGAAATCGGGCGTGACCAGACTCTTGGATCGGTCGACGAAGGCGTTCTGCACCTCTTCCAGGGTCAGAAGCCGGCCCGCCGCCGCCGTCAGGGCCATGGCGAGGGTGCGCAGGATGTCGATCTCCCCCACCGGGTCGTTGGGCCGCAGCCGCCGCGGGCTGGCCAGTTCGCGCGTCACCATCCGCGCCAGGGACGCCGACAGCTGCGGGAGCTCGCCCCCCGCCAGACGCGCGCCCAGTCGCGCGGCGGGACCTTCGACCGCCGGCGTCATCAGGGCCATGCGGGAATCCAGACCGATCAGCCGTTCGACCTCTCGGGGGGCCACCATGCGCACCACTGCGGCCAGGCTGGCGCCGTGGTCCAGAGACGGGCCCAGGATTTCCGCCAGGTTCGCGCGCACCGCCAGCATTTCCGCCGCGATCTGTTCGACGGCGCCCACGACGAGCCCGCGCGCCGGCCCGGCCGGCGGCGCGGCGTCGATCATGTCCATCAGGCCGTCCAGCCGGTCCCGCGCCCCCTTGCGGTCGGCCAGGGCCTGGGCGACGACGCCGCCCATGACGAAGGCGCGGTCCGCCGATCCGCTCAACCCCTGCGCCAGCTCGGCGATCGACCGTTTTTCCAGGGACGGAAACAGGCCCGAGCGGCCCGCCTTCAGCAACCGTGCGACCGCATCTTCCGACAGCCGCTGGTAGTGGCGCACGACGCTGTGCAGGTCCTGGCCGCTGGCCTGGCTCTCCGGCACGGCGACCTTCTGGACGGCGTGCTGAAGCTCCACGCCGGAGGCGTCGAGTCGCTCGGCCAGGTCTGGCCGGTGCAGGAGTTCGAACGCCGTCGCCCCCTGGCGCTTCAGCCAGTCCTCCAGAACACGGCCGATCAGGGCGCGGGCGTGGGGCGTATAGAGTTCGGCCGGGGCGCTGCACGCCGGGCGAGCGGCCTCGACACTCTTGGGCTTCTTCTTCTCTTCGGGCGCGCCGATCGTCAGGATGTTGAGGCTGTTGAACTCCATCGTGTCCGGATCCAGCGTCTCCTTGGTGACGCGGGCGGCGGCGGCCAGCCGGTCGCGCAGCTGGTCCTCGGCCGTTTCCAGGGCGTGTTTGCGGTCCTCGGTGGCGATCAACAGGGTCCAGCCCGCCGGAGCGGTCTTTCGGACATAGACTTCGTAGTGGATCGGACCGGCCATCCGGGATCATTGAGGCCCAAGGCTTTAAAGGGGGGTTTTCACGACGAATTTTCATCGCGCCGTTGGAAACGAACCCGGCTATCGTTGAAACATCCGGGTTGGCGGCCCATTTGCCTTAGCCCTAATGTGACCGTGATCGAACGGTTACGCTTGCCGTGCGTTCTCGTTCGCGGGAACGGGAAGTTCAGGAGAAGACAACCTTGGCCAACATCACCCTGGTCGATGACGACGAGAACATCGTGGCGTCCGTCTCGCTGGCGCTGGAAAGCCATGGCCACAAGATCACGGCCTACCACGACGGAGCCTCGGGTCTCGCCGCGCTGGAAAGCGCGCCGCCCGACCTCGTCATCCTCGACGTGAAGATGCCGCGCATGGACGGGATGGAGGTGCTGCGCCGCCTGCGTCAGACCTCGCAGATTCCCGTCATCATGCTGACGTCCAAGGACGAGGAGATCGACGAAATCCTCGGCTTCAACCTCGGCGCCGACGACTATATCCACAAACCCTTCAGCCAGCGGCTGCTGATCGAGCGGGTCAAGGCCCTGCTGCGCCGCACCGGCGCCGACGCCGTCGACCCCGAACCCTCGGCCGAGGTTTCCGGCAAGGCGATCAAGCGCGGCAAGCTGAGCATGGACCCGGCCCGTCACGAATCCACCTGGGACGGCAAGCCGGTGAAGCTGACCGTCACCGAATTCCTGCTGCTCCAGGCCCTGGCCCAGCGCCCCGGCTTCGTGAAGAGCCGCGACAACCTGATGGACGCCGCCTACGACGATCAGGTCTATGTCGACGACCGCACCATCGACAGCCACGTGAAGCGGATGCGCAAGAAATTCCGCGCCGTGGACAATGAGTTCGACGCGATCGAGACCCTGTATGGCGTCGGCTACCGCTACCGCGAAAGCTGATCTTCCCGTCGGGCGCGAGCCCGACGAGGAGCCTGTCCGCCGGCCGAGGTTCCGCTTCGGCGGCTCGCGGCTGGGCGGCTTCATCCTGGCGCTCAACCTTCTCAGCCTGCTGATCCTGTTCGGCGGGGCGCTCGTTCTGAACGAATGGCGTCAGGGGCTGATCCAGGCGCGTCAGGAATCGCTGACCGTCCAGGCCGAACTGCTGGGCAATGTCCTGGGCGAACTGGGCATCAGCCGGGGCGTGCCAACCCCGGAGCTGGACGTGGGCGAGGCGGCGAAATGGCTGCGTGACAATTTCGTCCCGAACGGCCAGCGGGTTCGACTCTACGACATCAACGGCCTGCCGGTCATCGACAGCTACGAGGTGACCGAGAACATCCCTGGCCAGGTCCTCCCGCCTGCGCGTCCCGCCGGCACGCCCCCCTCCGGGGAGATCGCCCAGAAGACCCTTCGCGACGCCGAACACAAGAAGGCCGTCGAGGCCGAGGTCGCCGCCGAGGTTGAGCGCGCCCTGGCCGGAGAGCCGCAAACGACCGTCCGGCGCAACGAATCCGGCGACCGCGTCGTCTCCGTCTCGATCCCCATCCGGCATGTCCGCCAGGTGCTGGGCGTCCTGACCCTGGAAGCCGGCAATGTCGATGAGATCCTGGACGATCAGAGACGCGCCCTGGTGCCTTTCGCCCTGGTGGCCCTGGCCGTGAACCTGCTGGCCTCCCTCTTGCTGCATCTGTTCGTGGCGCGGCCGGTCTTGAGGCTGGCGGCGGCGGCGGACCAGGTCCGGCTTCAGCGCGCCCGCGCCATCTCCCTGCCCGACCTGGAGGAGCGCAAGGACGAGATCGGCGACCTGGCCCGGTCGCTGGAGTCGATGACCGACACCCTGTCCACCCGGATGGACGCCATCGAACGGTTCGCCGCCGACGTGTCGCACGAGATCAAGAACCCCCTGACCTCGATCCGTTCGGCGCTGGAGACCCTGCCCCTGGTCAAGACCGACGCCCAGAGGGAGAAGCTGACCAGTCTGCTGCAACAGGACGTGCGCCGCCTGGACCGGCTGATCACCGACATCTCCAACGCCTCGCGTCTGGACGCCGAACTGTCGCGCGACCGGCCTCGCGCCATCGAACTGAACCGTTTGCTGGCCGATATCGTCGGCGTCTATGAGACCACCGCCCGGCCGGACGATATTCCCGTCCGGTTCGAGCCTCCGCCCCAGAGCCTCCGGGTCGCCGGCCGCGACGGTCCCCTGGGACAGGTGTTCCGCAACCTGATCGACAACGCCCGCTCCTTCAGCCCCGCCGGCGGCGAGGTTCGGGTCGTGCTGGAAGAGGTCGAGGGCGACCTGCCCATCCGCATCCGCGTCGAGGATCAGGGGCCCGGGATCCCGCCCGAAAACCTGGAGACCGTGTTCGAGCGCTTCTACACCTCGCGGCCCAAGGGGGCGGCCTTCGGCTCCAACTCGGGCCTGGGCCTGTCCATCGTCCGCCAGATCGTCGAGGCGCATGGCGGCCGCGTCACGGCCGACAACCGGATCGGCGCAGACGGCCAGGTGATCGGCGCCCGGTTCGAGATCGGCCTGCCGTCCGCCGCGTCGCCCGGTCGTCGCTCATGACCGACCCGTCGCCCGTTCACGCCACCACGGTCGCCGTCCGCCGGGACGGGGCCTGGACGGCGGTGATGATCCTGGGTCCGTCGGGCGCCGGCAAGAGCGATCTGGCCCTGCGGCTGATCGGGCGGGGCTGGCGACTGGTCAGCGACGACTATACCCGGGTCTGGGCGTCCGGCGGCGCGCTTCATGCGACCGCCCCGGCCGCCATCGCCGGTCGGATCGAGGCGCGCGGGGTCGGAATCGTGTCCGTCAGGACACGGCTGGTCGCCAGAGTCGTCCTGGCCGTCGCCTGTGTTCCCGAAGCGGTCGAACGGCTTCCGGAGCCGCAGACGCGGCGCTTCTGCGGGATCGACCTGCCCCTGCTGGCGCTGGACCCCCGCCCCGCCTCGGCCGTCGAGATGGTCGCAGTCGCGCTTCAGACGCTTTGAACCCGCGCATAACGGGTCTATGACACGCCCCTTGCGGTCCAAAACGGATGCGTCCGGCCTCCCTGGCGGGCGCGGGGAGGTCCGGGGACGGTTCAGGGCGGGATGCGAGTGAAGTTCTCATGATTGGCCTGGTTATCGTCACCCATGGGGGACTGGCCTCGGAGTTTCTTTCGGCGATGGAGCATGTGGTCGGGCCGCAGCGCGGCGTCGCGGCCATATGCATCGGGCCGGATGACGACATGGAGCGGCGCCGTCGCGACATCGTCGACGCCGCCGCCGCCGTGAACGACGGCGACGGGGTGATCCTGTTAACCGACATGTTCGGCGGCACCCCGTCCAACCTGGCGATATCGGTGATGGAACAGACCCACGCCGAGGTCATCGCCGGCCTGAACCTGCCCATGCTGATCAAGCTGGCCAGCGTGCGCGGGCGCGAGACCCTGGAGGCCTGCGTGGCCCACGCCCAGGACGCCGGGCGCAAATACATCTCGGTGGCGTCCTGGGTGCTCGCGGGCGAAAAATGAGCGTGAAGACGACTCTCGACATCTGCAATACGCGCGGCCTGCACGCCCGCGCCTCGGCCAAGTTCGTCAAACTGGCCTCCAGCTTCGACAGCGAGATCCATGTGACCCGCGACGGCGTCTCGGTGGACGCCCGTTCGATCATGGGCCTGCTGATGCTGGGCGCCGGCATCGGCTGCAGCATCGAAGTCTCGGCTGAGGGCGCAGACGCCGAAGAGGCGATCGAGGCCCTGACGGACCTCGTCGCGCGCAAGTTCGACGAGGATCAGTAGGGGGCTTCCGCCCCCGGATTACAGGCCCAGGGCGCGGCGGATGTCGCGCCAGTCCACATATTTGAAGTTCTGGGTGCCCACGTCGTTCACGTCGTCCTGGATGACGACCAGACCTTCGGGGAAGGGACCGACCGCGCCGCTGGCGGCGGCCAGGCCGTCCGTGCCGGTGACGCCGTCCACCACGCCGTCCACGATCTTGAACCGGCCCTTGTACTGCGGGGCGGCGCCGTCGATGCGCCAGACCGGGAAGGTCGAATCGCCCTGGCTGGACGCGATCAGATAGCGTTTGTCGCCATCCGTCAGCGTGGTCAGCCCCTCGGCGTCGGCGACCAGGACGTCCTTGGCGATGGGCTGGACCAGGGTCCGCGCCGCGCCCGACGCCGGGTCGAGGCCATAGCGCCACAGGCCGACATTCTCCTCGTTGATATAGAGGGCGTTCGTGGCCTCGTCGGCGGCGCAGCCTTCGGAAATGGTTCCGATCTCGGCGCGACGCACCTCGCGCGAGACCGGCTGACCGGCCGCATCGACGCTCAGCACGAACTGTCGCAGTTCGCCCTCATGCCCCACCAGGACCGCGTGGATCTCAGCACCGCGTCGCGCGAAACAGAAGCCGTAGGGTTCGATCACGTCGGTGGCGATGGCGCCCCAGGGGCGGACGGCGTTCTGGCCGGTCCCGGCCGGATCGAACAGATACAGCGAGATTCCCGTCTTGCCCGGCGTGCGGTCGCTGGCGCCCAGCACCAGCTGCGGCCGGCCGTCGATGTTCAATCCCTCGATCAGGTCGACATTGTTCAGCAGGCCTTCCGGCAGGAACTGCAGGATCCGGCCGTCGAAACCGTAGATGTAGAGGCCCGACTTCTTGTCCGTCCCGGCCACGAAGCCCTGAGTGGCCTGGCCCATCACCATGACCGGCGCAGCCGAGGCCCAGACGGCGGGATCGTCCGCCGCGTCCTGGCCGGCCGTGCCGACCGAGGGGGTTTCCAGCACGGCCTGGACCGGCGCGCCCGGCCCGACGAAGCCTTCGCCCTCGCCCTGGAAATCGACCTCGCGGGTCGCGCAGGCGGTCAGCATCAGGGCCGCGAGCGAGACGCCCGCTAGAATCTTGGCTGGCTTGAACGTCATGACTGGCCCCCGACAGAATCTGCTGCGTCCTGATCGGCAAGGCTCCGCGGCGCGTCAATGGACATATTGTGACGTTTGCACGACGAAATCGCATGATTTCGGCCGTTGTCGGATCATTCGCAATCTCACTGACAAGGAAACGAGCGGCAAGCGTCGCCAAAACGTCGCGATCTTTTTGCCGCCTGGGGGTAAGCGCGGCTGTATTCGTCGGGAGCAAACCCGACATTGGGGACCTCGTCATGAAATTCCATCTCCTCGCGGGCGCTTCGCTCGCGTCGCTCGCCGCTGTGACCGCCGCCCTGCCGGCCCACGCCTATGAAGCCTCCGCCCTGGCCGCCTCGGTCGCCGTCGCAGGCGAAGTCGTTCACGGCCGGGTCACCAACGCCGCCGGGGACGCGCTTCCGGGCGCCGAGGTGATCGTGCGAGCCACCGGACAACGCGCCGTGACCAACACCCAGGGCGAGTTCGATCTCGTCCTGCCGACCGGCACGGCCGTGCTGGACGTCCGCTATATCGGCCAGCCCTCGGCGACCCAGACCGTCAGCGTGGTCCAGGGCGGAACCGAAGTGTCGATCATGCTGGGCGCAGGCGAGGCCGCGACCGTCAGCGACGTCATCGTCACCGGCGTCATCACCGACGGTGTGGCGCGGTCGCTGAACCAGCAGAAGAACGCCGACGGCACGGTCAATGTCCTGTCCGCCGACGCCATCGGCCGCTATCCCGACCCCAACGTCGCCGAATCCCTGCAGCGCGTGCAAGGCATCGCCATCCAGCGCGACCAGGGCGAAGGCCGCTACATCAACGTCCGCGGCGCGCCCTCGGCCTTCACCGCCGTCTCGGTGGACGGGGTCCAGGTTCCCGCTGTCGATCCGGGCACCCGCGCCGTCGATCTGGACACCCTGCCCAGCGACATCGTCGCCAATGTCGAGGTCTCAAAGACGCTCCTGCCCAGCCAGGAAGCCGATTCCATCGCCGGCGCCGTCAACATCAAGACCCGTTCGCCCTTCGACAAGCGCCGCCTGGCCGTCAGCGGCTACGCCGGCGGCAGCTATAACGACTACGGCGGTTCCGACACCCGCGCCGCCGCCACGGCGTCCAACGTCTTCGCCAATGAGACCTTCGGCGCCCTGCTGTCGGTCAGCTATTCCGAAACCAACCGCCGCCCTGACAATGTCGAGAACGCCTGGGTCAAGGAAGAGCAGAACGGCGCCGAGATCTTCGTGCTCGAAGAGAGCCTGTTCAAGGACTACGAGACCAAGCGCACCCGCCAGGCCGTGACCGGCGCCCTCGAATGGCGCCCGACCGACGACTTCCGCGCCTATCTGCGCGGATCGTTCGCCCAGTTCGAAGACGACGAATACCGCAACACCCTGGGCCTCATCTATTCGGACGGTAAGCTGCAACCCGGGGCCACCGACACCACCGCGACCTACACCGGGGCGCGTATCACCCGCCAAATCCGTCACCGCACCCAAAAGAACGATATCACCACCCTGGTGGCCGGCGGCGAAAAGACATTCGGCAACGGCGGCGTCTGGGACGCCAGCCTGTCTTGGGCGAAGAGCGAACAGAGCTACCCGAACCGCAATGAACTGCTGTATCGCTCCAGCGCGACAACGCTGAGCTACAACACCGCGGATCACTATATGCCGAGCTATTCGGTGTTCAGCGATCCGACCGGCTTCTACCGTGACCCGACCAAGTTCACTTTCCGCGAAAACACCTTCCGCGAAAACACCACCTCGCAGGAAGACGTCGCCTTCAAGACCAACTTCGAGCTGCCCAGCCAGTTCGCCGGTCGCGACGTGACGTGGAAGTTCGGTGCCAAGTTCAACAGCCGCGAGATCAATGCGGACGAGCAGCGCTACCGCAACCGCGCCTCTTCGGCGAGCCCGGGCACGCTGGCGTCGGTGCTGAGCGACCGTGAATCGCGCAACTACGACTATGACCTCGGCTTCAAGTTCGACGCTGACCTGGCCGACGCCTATTTCGCCAGCGCGCGCGCCGCGTCTCCGATCCGCGAGCCTGACTCCATCACTGCGGACTACACGGCTCGGGAAGACATCCTCGCCGGCTACGCCCAGGCGCGGTTCGACCTTGGCGCCACCAATGTCATCGTCGGCGTCCGGGTCGAGAACACCAAGTTCGACGGCGACGCCGCCAAGGTGGTCGATGGCGCCGTCAGCCCGACCTCCGTCAGCCGCGACGACACGGAGTTCTTCCCGAACTTGACCGTGCGCCATAGCTTCTCCGACAATCTGATCGGTCGCTTCGCCCTGACGCGGTCCATCTCACGGCCGGAGTTCGATCAGATCGTTCCCCGCCGCATCGAGGAAACCGACGGGTCGAACATTTCCTACGAAATCGGCAACCCCGATCTCCAGCCGACCCTGTCGAACAACATCGACGCCGGTCTCGAATACTATTTCAACAGCCTGGGGGTCGTCTCGGCCAACGCCTTCTACAAGGACCTGACGGACTACCGCTATGTTCTGAAGTACACCGAGCCCTTCGGCGCCGACGGCGAGGCGGACTTCGAGACTCCGGTCAATGCGCCGGACGGTCACCTGGCCGGTCTTGAGCTGAACCTGCAGCAGAAGTTCGACTTCCTGCCTGGTCTTCTGTCCGGCTTCGGCGTCTTCGCCAACTACACCTGGACGGACGCCGAGATCAAAACCGATCGACTGTATGCAGGGCGCGACACCTTCTCCCTGCCCGGCCAGTCGGACAGCAACTACAATGCGGCCCTCTTCTACGAAATGGCCGGGTTCAGCGCCCGTCTGTCCTACACCAAGCGCGGCGATTATCTGGACGAGATCAACGCCGACGACGCCGATCTGGACCTCTATGTCGAGGGCCGCGAACAGCTGGACTTCACCACCAGCTATGACTTCGGCAACGGGGTCGAATTGTTCGGCGAGGCCAAGAACCTGACCGACTCGGCCGGTGTTCGCTACTATGGCTCGCGCGAGCGCACCTACGAGTACGAGAAGTTCGGCTACAACATCTTCGTCGGCGTCCGCTTCAAGCTCTAGGACCCCGAAACCTAGACGCAGAAAGGGCCGGACGGCGACGTCCGGCCCTTTTTCATGGGCGATGCGCGCCGCGCTTCCGGGCGGCTTGACGACGGGCCTCGTCATGAGGTCTGGGTATCGGAGACCACCCCCGCTCCGCTGGTTCGCCCCTTGCAGATCCTGGCGAACCTGGGCGGCGGACGCCCCAGATTGAAACGGATCGACCGAATGTTTCTCGAAGGCGAGGTCAACTGGACGCTGATCTTCGGCATCACGGCCGTCGTCGGCTACGCCCTCGCGGCCGTCGCCCTCTGGTTCGCCGTGACCCACGGCGCCCGCCACGCCAGCGCAAGCGACCAGCTCGACATCGTCCAGAAGGTGGCCGAATCCTCGGACAGACGCCTGTTCGAGACGATGAACGCCGTGCCCGTGGCCATGGTCGAGACCGACAGCACGGGCAAGTTCGTCTTCGCCAACCGCGCCGCCCATCAGCTGCTGGGCCGTCGCGACGCCGAACTGCTGGGCCTGCGCTTCCATTCCGCGACCTGGGGCATCACCTTCCCGGACGGCAAGCCGATCCCCGCCGACCTGCTGCCCAGCGCCCGGGCCCTGCGCGGCCAGACGGTGCGGGGCTTCCAGCATCTGATGATGAACGCCGCGACCCGCAAGAAGATGCTGGTTTCGGTCACGGCCATGCCGATCGAGAACGAACGGGGCCAGATCACCGGCTCCATCGCCGCCATCGTCGAGAC
>NZ_JMQR01000107.1:0-10190 GCF_000698025.1 Brevundimonas sp. EAKA
GGGGTTTTCAGGGCCGCCGGCCGGGGGTCTGGCGGCCGCCCCTTCCGCCCGCCGGGGCCCCGGGGGTCTTCTTCCCCTCGGCCCAGGCGGCGCCCAGCAGGGCCGCCACGCCTTCGCCCGACACGCCCGAGACCAGCATGGGCCGACGACCGGCGACGGCCTCCAGCTCGGCCGCCTTCTCCTCGCGCGCCTCGGGCGTCAGGGCGTCGATCTTGTTCAGGGCCAGGATCTCGGCCTTTTCGGCCAGACCTTCGCCATAGGCTTCCAGCTCGCCCCGGATGATCCGGTAGGCGGCGGCCACGTCGTCCTGGGTGCCGTCGATCAGGTGGATCAGGCTGGCCGAGCGCTCGACATGGCCCAGGAAACGCGTGCCCAGGCCCGCGCCCTCGCTGGCCCCCTCGATCAGACCGGGAATGTCGGCGATGACGAACCGCTCGGACGGCGACAGGTCCACCATCCCCAGGTTCGGCGCCAGGGTGGTGAAGGGATAGTCGGCGATCTTGGGCTTGGCGGCGCTGGCGGCCGCCAGGAAGGTGGACTTGCCCGCGTTCGGCAAACCCGCCAGACCAATGTCGGCGATCAGCTTCAGCCGCAGCCAGATCCACCGCTCCTGACCATCCTGGCCGGGGTTGGCGTAGGTCGGCGCCTGGTTGGTCGGCCCCTTGAAACGCACATTGCCCCAGCCGCCGTTGCCGCCCTTCAGCAGCAGTTCGATCTTGCCGGGCGTGTCCATGTCCAGGAGCACGGTCTCCTTGTCCTCGTCCAGCACCTGGGTGCCGACCGGCACCTTCAGATGCACGTCGTCGCCCTTGCCGCCGTGCATCTGGCGGCCCTGGCCGTGGTGGCCGGTCTGGGCCTTGAAATGCTGCTGGTAGCGATAGTCGATCAGGGTGTTCAGCCCGTCGACCGCCTCGATCCAGACGTCGCCGCCCTTGCCGCCGTCGCCGCCGTCGGGGCCGCCGTTGGGAATGAACTTCTCGCGTCGAAACGACACGGAGCCCGCGCCGCCGTTGCCGGAGCGGATATAGATCTTGGCCTGGTCGAGGAACTTCATCGCGGGCTTATGCCGCAAGACGACGGCGAATTACAGGCGTGACCTTCGGTTCAGCGTGTCTCGAACGTCAGGGTGATTTCGCGCATCCCTGCCTGACCGGATTGAGCCCGGCCAGTCCTGACCCCGCGCAGGGCTTCGCGGCCGAAACCCTGGCCGACCGGCGTCTCGGACACGATCAGGCAATTCGTGGGGATGCCGTTGGCCGTGAAGTCGCACCGGAGAACCACGACGCCGGATTTCACGCCCGTCTCCAGCGCCTTGGCGGGCATTTCAATGCGGGGCGGAGTTTCCCAAACCACGGGCGGCGCTGAAGCCGTGGCCTGGGCGGTCGTCAGGGCGGCCAGAAGAGCGAACAGGGTCATGTTTCAGAGCTAGATGACCACGCCTGTCGTCGCAACCCCCGATTTTACTGTCTGCTTCCTAGCCGAGCTGTGCCGTTCATGGAGCGTTAAGCGGTGCAGACGAGATTCTCTGTCATGAACCTGTCCAGCGCGACATCCATGACCAGCGTCCTGGCCGAGGGCCGGGTCCAGCGCGAAAAACAGGCGCAGGAGCGCGCCGAGGCCAGGCTGCGCGATGCGCGCTCCGCCGTCGAAACGTTGAAGCAGCGCAACACCGCCGCCGCTAAGGACGCCCAGGAACAGCGCAAGGCGGCCGCCAAGCAGAAGATCGAACAGATCAAGGCCCGCATCCGCATGTTGCAGATGAGCGGCTCGGCCGATCCCAAACTGCTGGCCCAGTTGGCGAAGGAACTGAAGTCCGCAGTCAAAATGTACGGGGGATCGGGCGGCGCGTCGGCGGAGATCGGCGGCGCCGACGCCGGTTCTTCGGCGGCATCCAATGCGGCGCCGGCGGCGGACCCTAGCGTGGGCGCGACCGAGACCGCGCCCACGGAGACGCCCATCGCGGCGGAGCCTCCCGCCCCGCCCGCGAATGAGGATGCTGCGGCGCCCAAGGGCAAGGGCGAGGACGAGGGCGAGGGCGAGAAAAACCCCGAAACCACCAAGTCTGAAGACAATCCGTATCGGCGCATGGCGGCGGAAGCCCAGGCGCGCGTCGCTGAGCAGTCACGACGCGGGGCGGCGCAGCAGGAGGATCGCGACTTCCTGTCCGACGCCCGCAATCTGGCGAGCCAGATCAAGAGCATGGCGAAGCGGGCGCAGCACCAGGCCGAGACCGACCCCGCCCTGCGCCAGCACGCCGACCAGGCGGCGCAGGCTGCAGCCGAGGCCGTGCGGGCGATCGAGAGCGCCGGCCGCGATCTGGGCGCGGCCGGGGTCTCCCTGACGGTCTAGGTCAGCCGCGCGCCCAGACGCCGAACGGATCGCTCCATTCCAGGCCAAGGGCCTGGGCCACGGCCGGATAGGTGATCTCGCCCTTCAGCACGTTCAGGCCGCGCGCCAGGTGGGGATCGGCCTTCAGGGCGTCCAGACCCTTGTCGGCCAGGGCCAGGCCGAAGGGCAGGGTGGCGTTGTTCAGGGCTTCGGAACTGGTGCGGGGCGCGGCGCCCGGCATGTTGGCGACGCAATAATGGACCACGCCGTCGATGACATAGGTCGGGTCTTCGTGGGTCGTGGCGTGCGAGGTCTCGAAACAGCCGCCCTGGTCGATGGCCACGTCGATCAGGACCGAGCCGGGCTTCATCGTCTTCAGATGGTCGCGCTTGACCAGTTTCGGGGCCGAGGCGCCCGGCACCAGGACGGCGCCGATCACCACATCGGCCTTGATCAGTTCTTCCTCGATCGCGCCGATCGAGGAATAGCGGGTGATGACCCGGCCGCCGGTGATCTCGTCGATATAGGCCATGCGCGGGATCGACCGTTCCAGCACCACCACCTCGGCGCCCAGGCCCATGGCCATCCGCGCCGCGTTCAGCCCGACCACGCCGCCGCCCAGCACCAGCACCCGCGCCGGGGCCACGCCCGGAACGCCGCAGAACAGCAGGCCCATGCCGCCGTTATGCTTCAGCAGGGTCTCGGCGGCCGAGAAGACGGCGATCCGGCCGGCGACTTCCGACATGGGCGCCAGCAGCGGCAGGCCGCCGCGCGCGTCCGTCACGGTCTCGTAGGCGATGGCGGCGCATTTCGACGTCAACAGGCCCTTGGTCTGTTCCGGGTCGGGGGCCAGGTGCAGATAGGTGTAGAGGATCTGGTCCTCGCGCAGCATCTCCCACTCGACCTTCTGCGGCTCCTTGACCTTCACGATCATGTCGTTGTTGGCGAAGATGGTCGCCGCGTCGGCGACCAAGGTCGCGCCCGCCTTTTCGTAGTCGGCGTCGGTGAAACCGGCGCCCAGGCCGGCGCCGGTCTGGACCGAGACCGCATGGCCGTGGGCTACATATTCGCGCACCGCCGTCGGCGTCAGGCCGACCCGGTGTTCATTCTTCTTGATTTCGCTGGGAACGCCGACGCGCATGGGGAACCTCTCCGGAAATAATGGGAGCGTCCGTCTCTGCGGGCGGATCGCCGTTGCGCCACATATAGCGCCGAGCGGGTCGCAGAATCCTGTTCATTTGACGACCTGATCGCCGTACATACGCAGTCTCTGCGATGGATTGACCAAATGAAGACTGTTTCCGCCGTCGAACTGGACGGAACTGACAGGAAGATGCTCCGCCTGCTGCAGCAGGACGGACGGATGACCAATGCCGACCTGGCGCGTCAGGTGGCCCTGTCCGAAAGCGCCTGCCTGCGTCGACTGCGAGCGCTGGAGGCTGCGGGGGTGGTCGATCACTATGCGGCGGTGATCAGCGAACGGGCCGTGGGCCTCCCGATCAGCGTCTTCGTCACCGTCACCCTGTCGTCCCAGTCCGAGGTGGTTCTGACCGCCTTCGAACAGGCCGTGGCCGCCGCCCCCGAGGTGATGGAATGCTATCTGATGACCGGGGGCGCCGACTATCTGCTGCGGCTGGTGGTGCGCGACGTCGACGATCTGGAACGGGTCCACGCTAAGACCCTGACGCGCCTGCCCGGCGTCCATCGCGTTTCCTCCAGCGTGGCCATGCGGTCGGTGGTCAAGCGCGGGGCCTTGCCGGTGTGAGCGGCGGTTCCCAGATCGAATGGGGACATCTGGTCTGGGGGATATATGGATCGCGACGGTTTGATCTGGTTCGGCCTGGCGATCACCGCCGCCTTGGTCGCCATGCCGGGGGTGCTGGCGGGCGGACTGCCGCTGCTCCCGTTGTTTATCGTCTGCGTCGGCCTGGCCTGTACTCTCCATTCGGGCTGTCGCCGTCTGGTCGTGAGCACCACCCTGCGCCTGTTGTCGCGCGGCGCCCTGCGCAACGCGATCATCGTGCTGGGCGCCGTGATGCTGATTCAGCTTCTGCCGCTGGAGTTGGCGTTGTTCATGGCCGGCGACGTCCTGGCCTATGTCGAGGTGCTGGCGGCTGTCGGACTGATCGCGGCGAACGCTCGCGTCCGGGTCATTCGAGGGATGATCGAAGCGAAGACGGATCAGTGGCGGGCCGCGGTCCGGCGTCGGATCGCCAATCGCACGCCCCGGGTCGCGCGGCCTTCGGCCCGTCGTCGCCCGCCGTCGCCGAACGACGACCCAGCGACGGGTTGGGCCTTGGCGTGACCCCTATCGCAACGCCAGGGTCACCGTCTTCACCTCCACATATTCGTCGATGCCGTGGATCGAGCCTTCGCGGCCGTAGCCAGACT
Source organism: Brevundimonas sp. EAKA (assembly GCF_000698025.1). Taxonomy (NCBI): domain Bacteria; kingdom Pseudomonadati; phylum Pseudomonadota; class Alphaproteobacteria; order Caulobacterales; family Caulobacteraceae; genus Brevundimonas; species Brevundimonas sp. EAKA. The sequence goes on from NZ_JMQR01000107.1 coordinate 4,720, forward strand.
GTTTGACCCCGCCGAACGGGGCCACGGCGGTGGAGATCAGGCCGGTGTTGACCCCGCACATCCCCGCCTCGATGCGGCGGCTGAACCGCATCGCCCGGTCCAGATCGCGGGTGAACAGATAGGAGGCCAGGCCGTAGTCGCTGGCGTTGGCCTTCTCCAGAGCCTCCTCCTCGCTGTCGAAAGGAAAGACCGGGATCATCGGGCCGAAGGTCTCTTCCTCACGGAACAGGGCGTCGTTGCCGCCCAGTGTCACGGTCGGCTGGAAGAAACGGCCGCCCAGTTCATGGCGTGATCCGCCCGTCAGCACCCGGCCCCCGTCGGCCTGCACCGCCGCGACGTGCTTCTCGACCTTGTCGATAGCCTTGTCCTCGATCAGGGGACCGACCTTGACGCCGTCTTCGAAGGCGGGGCCGACCTTGATCTTCGCCACCTCGGCCGCGAGCTTCTCGGCATAGGCCTCAGACACCGACCGTTCGACATAGACGCGGTTGGGGCAGACGCAGGTCTGGCCCGAGTTGCGGAACTTGGCCTTGATGGTCTCGGCGACGGCCAGGTCCAGATCGGCGTCGGCGAAGACGATCAGCGGGGCGGCGCCGCCCAACTCCATCGACACCCGTTTCAGGGTCGGGGCGCACTGTTCCGCCAGTTTCCGACCCACGCCGGTCGATCCGGTGAAGGACAGTTTTCGGATCAGGGGACTGTCGGTCAGGGCCTTTCCGATCACCGCCGCCTCGCCGGTCACGATCGACAGGGCGCCGACAGGCAGGCCCGCCTGATAGGCCAGTTCGGCCAGGGCGATGGCCGTGAACGGGGTCTGGCTGGCCGGCTTGACCACGGCGGTGCAGCCGGCGGCGAAGGCCGGGCCCAGTTTGCGGGTCAGCATGGCGGCCGGGAAGTTCCAGGGTGTGATCAGGGCGCACGGACCCACCGCCTCGCGATAGGTCAGCAGCAGATGGCCCAGCGGGCTGTCCTGGGTCTCGCCGATCAGCCGCTCCGCTTCTCCGGCGAACCATTTGATGAAGCCGTTGGCGTAAACCACCTCGCCCTTGGCCTCCTCGAACGGCTTGCCGTTCTCCAGCGCCATCAGGGCGCCCAGCCCCTCGACGTTCTCGTCGATCAGCTCGGCCCATTTGCGCAGAAAGGCGGCGCGCTTGTGCGGGTCGGTACGGGACCAGGCGGGAAAGGCGTCGGCGGCGGCCTGAATGGCGGTCTCGGTCTCGGCGGCGCCCAGATCGGGAACATGGCCGATAACCTCTCCGGTCGCCGGATCATCGACCGCGATCCCCCCGCCGTTGGCCGGGACGGGCTCCCCCGCGATCAAGGCGTGCTGGCGAAGCAGGGCGAGGCCGGCGTTCCGGGCGGTCTGGTTCACGGAAGTTCTCCTGGTGCAGTCCTGAAACGAACAAGGCCCCGACGAAGCGGGGCCTTGCAAGCATCTTCAATGCGACATTCGCCGCCGAAAGATCAGTTCTTGGCGTCTTGGGCGGCGCCCGAAACGGCCGAACCGGCGGCTTGGGTGTCACGGCCCACGCCTTCGACCGTGTTGCAGGCGGCGGTGGTCAGGGCGGCGGCGGCGGCGACCAGTACGAAAATCTTGCGCATGAGAAAGCTCCGGTTGAGCCGACATGGGAGTCTGTCGGTCTTGGCCTATCAACGCGACCGCACAGTCCCGGTTCCGTCCTGACCGCCCGACTTGTCTGCGGGGTCCGTCGGCGACAGGGCTTCCGGCGTGGCGAAGGTCATGCGGGCGATCGCCCCCCCGCCGGGCGACTCGATGAACTCGGCCTCGCCGCGCAGTTGTTTGGCGAAGGCACCCATCAGGGTGCGTCCGACCCCGACCTCCGCCCCGGCCGAGGCGCCGGGGCCGTCGTCCTCGACTTCCAGCGTCGAGGTGTCGCCAAGGACCCGGAACCGGACCTTCAGCACGCCGCCCCGCCCGGCGAAGGCGTGTTTCTGGGCGTTGGTCACGGCCTCCACCAGCCACAGGGCCAGGGGCGCCAACTTGTCCGGATCGACCAGCAGCGAATCCGCCTCCACCGAACTGACGACGACCGGGCCGCGCCCCGCCTCGCTGGCGACCAACTGGCCGACCAGTTCCGTCAGGAAGTCGCGCGCGTCGGCATGACGGATGTCGTCGCTCTGATACAGGGTGCGATAGATCAGGGCCAAGGCCGATATCCGCTGGCGCGTATCGCCCAGAGCGGCCTTGGCCGGGGCGTCGGTCAGGGCCCGCTGCTGCATCGACAGCAGGGACGAGATGATCTGCAGATTGTTCTTCACCCGGTGATGGATCTCGCGCATCAGCGCGTCCTTCTCGGCGATCGAATTCATCAGCTCGCGGTCGCGCACCGTGATGGCCTCGGCCATCTCGTCCAGGGTGCGGGCCATGGTGCGGATCTCGGCCGGGGCGTTCATCGCCTGCAGCGGCCGCACCGAGAACCGGCCCTTGGCGTAGAGGGCGGCGATCCGCTCCAGATAGTCCAGCCAGCGAATGAAGATGCGTTCCGACAGCAGCATGACCGCCGCAAAGGCCGTCAGCCAGGCGCCCAGCGGCAGCAGCAGACTGCCGATCGGATTGAGCCGCGCCCAGGACAGCAGGCCGGGAGCCGGGGCCGACAGCAGGGCGTACAGGTCGCCGCCCGCCAGCACGGCGCCGGCGTAGTCGCGACGCTGGTTGCGGCTGTCCTTGGCCGCGAACACCGCCGTCCCCTCGTCGCGCGCCCGGGCGACCCAGCCCGAAACGTCGCCGCCGTCCGCCAGGCGGAAGGCGGCGGGATCGCTGGCGACCAGGATCCGGCCGGCGCCGTCGGTCAATGCGACTTCGGAGGCCGAGGGCAGGGCGGGGTCCTCGATGTCCGGCTGAAGCGCGGACAGGGGGATCACGGCGGCCATGGCGCCGTCGAACCGGCCCATGGGACGTTCTGAACGGACGGCGACGATCAGCGCCGCCGGATAGCCGGCGTTGGCCGGCGCGCGAACCACGACCAGATCCTCGCCACGTCGCAGCCTTTGGAACCAGTCGGCGCCGGCGGCGGGGGCGAGGCCGGATCGAACCCCGTCCGGCCGCCCCGACGCGCAGACCGCGTCGCCTGTGGGGCTCAGGCGGTACAGGCCCTCATAGCCCTCCAGCCGGTCGACCAGCGCCGTCAGCCGTGGCGCGCAATACGGACCGAGCGCATCGGGGCTCAGCGCGCGCAGCAGGACCTGCGCGCCGTCCAGCCGCGCCTTGGCGCTGCCGGCGCTGCGTTCGGCGGCCAGCTGCAGATCGACCTTGCGATCTTCGGCCTGCTGGCTGAAGTCGGCCTGGGTCTGGATCAGGATCAGGATGATGATCGGCAGCAGGGCCAGGGCCATGGCCATGCCGAGGCGGAAGCGGATGCCCTGGAACCGGGCGGTGTTCAATTTCCGACCGAGTCGCGGCTGCGCGTCCGCGTCCCCCGCTCTGGTCTCTTCCGCCACCGGGGATCAGGACCGGGCGCCGGCCAGCCTGTCGGCCTCGCCGAGAATCGACCGCATCGCGTCGCCCGCGGCCTTGCCGTCGCGGCCATAGCCGCCTTTTTCCAGCGTGGCCGCCAGGGCGCGGCGCGCCCGGCTGACGCGGCTCTTCACCGTACCCACCGCGCAGCCGCAGATCTCGGCCGCCTCTTCGTAGGCGAAGCCGCCGGCGCCCACCAGGATCAGTGCTTCACGCTGCTCTTCAGGCAGGGTCTTCAGCGCCTGGCGCAGTTCGTCCAGGGCGACCGGCGCCTCGGGGTCGTCGACCGCCACCAGGGTCCGTTCGGCCGCTTCCTGATCCAGTTGGGACTGGCGCCAGGACCGGCGCTTCTCGGAGTAGAATTGGTTGCGCAGGATCATGAAGGTCCAGGCCTTCATGTTGGTGCCCATTTGATAGCTGGCCCGCGCGTCCCACGCCTTCATCATGGCGTCCTGCGCCAGGTCGTCGGCGGCGGTCGGATCACCCGTCAGGGTCCGTGCGAAGGCGCGCAGATGAGGGATCAGCTGAACCAATTCCCGCTTGAAGCCGTCGTCGTCGGCCGAAGCGGGTTTCGGGGCGGCTCCCAGGCGAGACGTGCTCATGCGCCACCGCCCGACGCCTTGGCGTCGGCGCGCTTCAGAATTTCCAGGAATTCGTCAGGCACTGGCTCGTTGACCACCTCGTCGAACATGTGGCGCAGCTTGACGCCGATGGCCTGTTGGCGAAGTCGAGCTTCCTCGAGCCCCGCCTCCCCCGCATTTTCGACGTCGTTGCGCCGCGAGGAATCGGAAGAATTTATCATAGACAGAACACCGCCCACCCAACTGCAGTGCAGAAATGCGGACTGGATAACGTCGCCCCTGCCGCCGGGTTCCTCCCATTTTGGGAATAAATACTCAAGCTTGCGGCTTGGTGCGGAACCGTGGTGGATTTGATACGTTTCAACCCGCTGTAGCGCTGCGCCCTGGTCGGGCGAGACAGCGATTTTTGTCGGGGACTATCTAGCATGAGCCTTCTGGCCAGACTTGCGCCGCATCTGCCCTATGTCCGTCGGTATGCACGGGCGCTGACCGGAGACCAGGCGACGGGTGACAACTATGTGCGTGTCGCGCTTGAGGCCCTGGCGGCCGGCGAGCAACAGCTTTCGACGGACATGACGCCGCGCGTCGCCCTCTATCATGTCTTCCACGCCATCTGGTCCTCGACCGGGGCGCAGTTGGAAGACGTCAGCGGCGTCGATGGCCGCACCGACGCCTCGAGCCGTCTGCTGCGGATTGCGCCGCGCTCGCGCCAGGCCTTCCTGCTGACCGCGCTGGAGGGCTTCACGCCGTCGGAAGCGGCGCAGATCCTGTCGGCCGACGCCCGCGACGTCGAGCGGCTGATCGCCGAAGCCCAGTCCGACATTGACGCCGAACTGGCGACCGATGTTCTGGTGATCGAGGACGAGGCCATCATCTCGGCCGACATCCAGAGCCTGGTGAAGGAACTGGGGCACCGCGTCACCGGCGCGGCCACCACCCATGACGAAGCCATTGAGGCCGTGGCTCGCCACAAGCCGGGTCTGGTCCTGGCTGACATCCAGCTGGCCGACGGGTCTTCGGGCATCGATGCGGTCAAGGAAATCCTCAAGGACATGGACGTGCCGGTGATCTTCATCACCGCCTTCCCCGAGCGCCTGCTGACCGGCGAACGGCCGGAACCCACCTTCCTGATCACCAAGCCCTTCCAGCCGGAAACGGTGAAGGCGGCGATCAGCCAGGCCCTGTTCTTCCACCCTTCGCGTCACAAGCAAGCGGCTTGACCGCCCATTCGATCTGAACGCCGTCAGGGCCCCGGTCGCTTGCGCGCCGGGGCCTTTTTTCTGTGCGCTAGTTCGACGGCGCGGTCGGGGCGTTGACGTTCGGCGTCTCGCTTGTCGGGGCGGGCTGAGCCTCGCCCTGTCTCTTTTACACATATGACGCTGCCGACGAACCACACCGTGGTGACACTCGGGGGG
>NZ_JMQR01000108.1:0-10155 GCF_000698025.1 Brevundimonas sp. EAKA
TCTTGGCCTTCATCACCTTGGGCGCCGGGGCCCAGTCGCCGATGGCCTTCAGCAGTTCGTCGATGCCGAAATGGCGCAGGGCCGAACCCCACAGCACCGGCGTCATATGGCCTTCCAGGAAGGCCTGCCGGTCAAAGGCCGGATAGCCGCCCTCGACCAGTTCGACCGCCTCGGCCAGGGCGTCCTGCTCGCCCGCCTCGAAATACTGGGCGGCCTGGTCCAGCGGCAGGGCGGCGGGGTGTTCGGGATCCTCGGCCGAACCGGCGATCTTGCGGGTATAGGGCTGGAAGCGGCCGGTCCCGACCTCGACCATGCCGCGCAGACGATTGCCGCTCTCGGCCGGCCACCAGATGGGCGCCGGGTCCAGCTGCAGCCGGGACGCGATGTCGTCCAGCAGGGTCATCGGGTCCTGGGCCTCGCGGTCCAGCTTGTTGATGAAGGTGATGATCGGGATGTCGCGCAGGCGGCAGACCTCGAACAGTTTCAGCGTCTGCGGCTCGATCCCCTTGGCGGCGTCCAGCACCATGATGGCGCAGTCGGCGGCGGTCAGGGTGCGATAGGTGTCTTCGGAGAAGTCCTCGTGGCCCGGCGTGTCGAGCAGGTTGAACATCTTGCCGTCGTGCTCGAACGTCATGACCGAGGCGCTGACGGAGATGCCGCGCTCCTTCTCGATCTTCATCCAGTCCGACCGCGTCCGCCGGTTCTCGCCCCGCGCCCGCACGGCGCCGGCCGCGCGAATGGCGCCCCCGGCCAGCAGGATGTGCTCGGTCAGGGTCGTCTTGCCCGCATCCGGGTGGGCGATGATGGCGAAGGTCCGGCGCCTCGCCGCTTCGGCGGCGAGAGTCCTTGAAGACTTGGCCGCTTCCTCGGGCAGTGTCAGTGTCATGGCGCGCGACTAGCGCGCCCGGGCGTGAAAGTCACTCGCTGGCGGGCGCCGGAGGCGATTCAGGGCTGTCTTCCGATGGAGACTCGGGCTGGGAGACTGTCGCGCCGTCAAGCGGCTCCTCCAGCGTGGGCGATGGCTCCCCGCCCTCGAGCGCGGCGATCATCCGCGCCGCCATGTCCGACGCACCGCCGCCGTGCGGATTATTCGCCAGGGGTTTAAGCAGCCTGACCGCGTCTTCCTTTTCGTCGGTTTCGATCAAGGCGGCGGCGTAGCTCAGGCGGACCTCGGCCAGTTGCGGCGCCCGTTCAAAGGCGAGGCCCAGCGTCAGCATGTCGTTCTCATTGGGATAGCCGGGCGCGCCGCTACGCATTTCGCTGATCAGCATCAGCGTCCGATAGTCGTTGTCGGCGGCGGCGTAGGCGCGGCTCAGATAGGTTCTTGCCTCGCGCTTCAGCGCCATGCTCTCGGCGGCGTCCTCGACGTCGCGCGCGCGACGCAGGCGCTCCTGGGCCAGGAACTGCAAGGCCTCGACGTTGTCGGGTTCGAGCTCGATCAGCCGTTGCAGGGCGCGTTCTCCAGCCGGGCGGTCGCCGAAATGCATGCCGGCGTGACCGGCGGCCAGCAAGGCCAGCGGGTCGTCGCCGTGGCGGGCGGCGATGCTCGCCACCTCCTGCCCCAGGGCGGCCCGATCCTCGTCCTCCACGCCGATTTTCAGTCTCTGGTTGATCAGCAGCAGGTCGTTCGCCGAACGGGGCAGGCGGGTTACGGTTATGTCCGCAGGCGGGAAGTCGCCCGTGATGACCCGCACGACCAGCGATCTTTGGTTCAGATATCGACGCAGGGCGGTGCGCAACTCACCCATGGTCATGCCGGTTGCGGTCTCCATGGCCTCCACAGGATCGCCGCCGTTGCCGACTGAGGTCAGATAGGCGCTCAACTGCTGAAGACGCGCGGGATCGCTGAAGAACCAATGGGTCAGCAACCAGGCGACAGGATAATAGGTTTCGCGATAGCTGCTGCGCGTAATCTCCGCCGGCCGCGACCGCAGCAGCATCTCCAGTGGGATCCAACTGCCGTTGAACAGCCAATAGGCCCGGTTTTCGCTATAGCCGCCCACCTGAATCTTGCCGCCGTCGATGTCGGCGGTCATGTAGTATTCGGCGAAACCTTCGACGAACCAGCCGGGATAGGCGGCCGACATGCTGCCCAACATGAAATGGTGGACGTATTCATGGAGCAGGATTTCGTCGTTCTCGCCGCGGACTGCCACCGCGAATATGTCTTCGGATGTCGGGAAATAGGTGCCCACGACATTCTGTGGGGTGGAGGGGTGCACTCGCAGCAGACCGGACCTGGAGTTCACCAGATAGATGGGCAGTTTGCGGGCCGGCGCCTCGTTCATCGGAAAGCCTGACCGATAGCGCATGACCCGGTCGAAGGTTTCCAGCTTCTGGACGTACTCCCTGAGCGAACGCTCGCTGCCCTCGCTATAGACGATGAAGCGTTCGCTTTCCGCCTTCTGCCAATCCGCACGCGCCGTTGTCGCCGTCAGAGTGAGCGCCGCTAAGGCGACCGCCAGTACGGCGCCCAGTCCGGATATCCTCATGGCCTGCTCCTCGTCCCCGCCGAACGGGACTGATTAGTCCCGTCTCCCCCGACCTTCGATTTGTCGCAAAGGTTGTGCGGAATCGTAAAGAGCCGTGTGCATGTCGCGCGAAGAATCCTGCTCTCTGCGCGCGATTTGCGCCACATCAAATAACCCCTCGCCATAAGGGGCTATTGGAGTCATTGTCGGGTCTGAGGAGACGATCAGGCCGTCAGAGCCCGGCGCTTCTCTCCCGGATCTATCCGGGACCATAGGGAAAGGAAATGACGATGGCTGTTATCCATCCTGAGGACCGCGCCGTCGGTCTCGACCGTTCGAAATTCGAGCGTCCGCACAGGCTGCACCCCGCTTTCGGACTGGTGATCGGCTTCGGCTTCATCTTCGCCGCAGCGGCCGTCGTCCACGCCTTGTTCACGGCGTTCTGAAGGCGCGACGACATTTGGCGCGGCCGTTTGACCGGTCGCTTCACGGAATAAACAGGCGTCTGGGGATCCGCCTCAGACGATGAGCGGAGGCGGTCAGGCGGCCAGACGGTTCCACACGGCGCGATCCGCCGCGATCGCGTCCAGCCGGCGGCCCTTTTCCTGCAACTGCCTCATCACCACGTCGGGCAGGGTGCAGAAGCGCGGCTCGACCAGGTCGGGATTGCAGGCGGCTGTCGGCGCGGCGAACAGGGCGGCGTTGACCTCGGGGCTGCGCTCGGCGATCAGCCAGGCCAGACGGCGCGCGCGGCCCGGATCGTTGCGGTGCAGCAGCGGATCCTCGGCGAACAGTTCGCAGCCCAGTTCCAGCACATAGTCGAAGCCCAGCTTCTCGAACCGGCGCGCGTCGGCGGGCGTGACCGGACAGGCCTCGTCCAGGTCGAACACGACGTCGTTCAGAAGAAACAGCATGGGCGAGACGCTTCTTGCGATCCGGACGGGAGGTCGTCCGTACACACAGCCTTACGCCCCAGTCGCTTGCGGTCCCGTTCACGGACGCGGTTAAGCCTTTCTGACCGGGCGATCCGGGAATTCTACGAAACGCCCACCAATCCGACCGCCAGATTCACCGCCAGGGCCAGGATCACCGTGTTGAAAACAAAGGCGGTCAGGCTGTGCACGGTCGACAGCCGACGGATGCCCCGATCGGCGATCTGGACGTCTGCCGTCTGGGACGCCACCCCGATGATCAGGGCGAAATGCAGAAAGTCCCAATAGTCGGGCTCGGTTTCGCCGGGGAAGATCAGGCCGCCCCGGTCCTTGCCGTGGTCGCCGTGCTGATAGAAGGCGTGGGCGTAGTGCAGGGTGAAGATCAGGTGGATGAAGGTCCAGGACAGGGTCACGGTCCCCAGGGCCAGCAGACCAAGAATCGGCGAGCCGCCGGCCTGCACCGCCTCCCCGACGACCACCACGATACTGGCCACCGCCGCCAGCAGGCTGAGAGGCAGCACGGCGCCGCCGGTCTGGTCCAGGGCCGCCGCGCGCCTGCGAATGGCGTTGGCGTCCTGGACCAGGGCCATGCGGGTCAGGGTGGCGGCGATAAAGACCGCGACCCCCGCGATCCAGCCATAGGCCATCCGGGTCAAAGCGCTTTCACCGGCCGGGATCAGCAGGGCGACCAGGATCACCACACCCAGGCTGGAAAACAGAACGCCGTACAGGCGCAGCGTGCGAAACAGACTCATGGTCGGATCATGACGCCCCATGCGCGTGCCGCAAGCGCTAGACGAAAAGCGAAGCGCCTGACGCAACGTGACCCTTGCGAAGCCCCGCACGGTCGGCTTAGCGTGATCACGCATTGTTACAGGCCCGGCGTCGCGCCGGAGAAAGGCCGCCATGACGTCCTATGAAGATCGCGCCGGATTGAAGGTCGCGGCCGAGCTCGCGGCCCTGATCGAACAGGACGTATTGCCGGGTCTGGGACTGGACCCGGCGGACTTCTGGTCCGGCGCGGCGGATGTCTTCGCCCGGTTCGCACCGGAGAACCGCGCCCTGCTGGCCCGGCGCGACGATCTTCAGGCCCGGATCGACGCCTGGCACGCCGCCCGCAGGGGCCAGCCCTATGACGTCGCCGCGTCCCAGACCTTCCTGCGCGAGATCGGTTATCTGGTCGAGGATCCGGCGCCCTTTTCCATCGGCACGAGCGGCGTGGACGCCGAGATCGCCCGCATGGCCGGGCCGCAGCTGGTCGTGCCGGTGCTGAACGCCCGCTTCCTGCTGAACGCCGCCAACGCCCGGTGGGGCAGCCTGTACGACGCCCTCTACGGCACGGATGCTCTGGGCGATCTGCCGACCGGTGGCGGCTATGACGCGGCGCGCGGCGCGCGTGTCGTCGTCCGCGCCAAGGCGTTTCTGGATGAGGCGGCGCCCCTGGCCGAGGGCTCGCACGCCGATGTCGCCGGCTGGTCGGTGGTCGACGGCGCCCTGGTTCCCGCCCTGCAGGATCCGGCCCAGTTCGTCGGTTTTTCCGGAAATCCGGCCGCCCCTGCCTCCATCCTGCTGGCGCACCACGGCCTGCACATCGAACTGGTGATCGACCCCTCGCACCCGGTCGGGCGCACCGATCCGGCGGGTCTGGCCGACGTGGTGCTGGAATCGGCCCTGACCACCATTGTCGATCTGGAAGACTCGGTTGCGGCTGTGGACGCCGCCGACAAGGTCGAGGCCTATCGCAACTGGCTTGGCCTGATGCGCGGCGACCTGGCCGCCACCTTCAGGAAGGGCGGCGAGACCCTGACCCGCGCGTTGGAGCCCGACCGGCGCTGGACCGCGCCCCACGGCGGCGACGTGACCCTGAAGGGCCGCAGCCTGCTGTTCGTGCGCAACGTCGGCCATCTGATGACCACGCCCGCCATCCGTCTGACCGACGGCTCGGACGCGCCTGAAGGGATCATGGACGCCGTCGTCACCAGCCTGATCGCCCTCTACGATATCAAGGGGCTCGGGGCTTTCGGCAACAGCGCGACGGGATCGGTCTATATCGTCAAGCCGAAGATGCACGGGCCGGATGAGGCGGGCTTCACCGACCGGCTGTTCGACGCGGTCGAGGATTTGCTGGCCCTGCCGCGTCACACGATCAAGGTCGGGGTGATGGACGAGGAACGCCGCACCTCGGCCAATCTCGCCGCCTGCATCCATGCGGTGAAGGACCGGATCGTCTTCATCAACACCGGCTTCCTGGACCGCACGGGCGACGAGATCCACACCGCCATGCAGGCCGGGCCGGTGGTGCGAAAGGCCGATATCAAGTCCAGCGCCTGGATCACCGCCTATGAGGCCCGCAACGTCGCCATCGGTCTGAAATGCGGCCTGTCCGGCAAGGCCCAGATCGGCAAGGGCATGTGGGCCGCGCCCGATCGGATGGCGGACATGCTGGAGCAGAAGATCGCCCACCCCCGGACCGGCGCCAACACCGCCTGGACCCCGTCGCCGACCGCCGCGACCCTGCACGCCCTGCATTATCACGCCGTGGACGTCTTCGCCGTCCAGGCCGAGGTGGCGACCCGCCCGACGCCGGGTCTGGACGATCTGCTGACCCCGCCGTTGGCGAACGGCGCCAACTGGTCGGAAGATGAGGTGGCGGCCGAACTGGACAACAACGCCCAGGGCATCCTCGGCTATGTGGTGCGCTGGATCGATCAGGGCGTCGGCTGTTCCAAGGTGCCCGACATCCACGACATCGGTCTGATGGAGGATCGCGCCACCCTGCGGATCAGTTCGCAGCATATCGCCAACTGGCTGCTGCACGGCGTCTGCACCCCCGATCAGGTGGATGCGGCCTTCCTGCGGATGGCGGCCAAGGTCGACGCCCAGAACGCCGGGGACCCGCTCTATCGCCCCATGGCCCCCGATCCCGCCGCCAGCCTGGCCTACCAGGCCGCCCGCGCCCTGGTGTTCGAGGGCGCGGCCCAGCCGAACGGCTATACCGAGCCGTTGCTTCATGCCTACCGGCTGAGGGCCAAGGCCCAGCATTAAAATCCGTCACCCTCGGACGAGCCGAGGGTGACGGGGCTGTGGTTCAACCCCCCGTCCGTCCCGGCGGCAGGCCGGGCGCCGGTTCCAGGGGGCCGTCCTCGTCTTCGGCCATCATCAGGTCCTCGGCGGCGTCGTTGCTGGCGCCCGAAGCGGAGACAGAGGGCTGGGCCTGGGGCGTGACGGTCGCCGCCGTCGCCGGGCGGGCGCCCCGGCCATAGCCGAGCCGGCCCAGGGCGTCGTCGCCCTCCAGGCCGAAGGCGCTGCGGATCCGCAGGTCGGTCTGGGGGAAGGGCACCTCGATCCCGGCGCCGTCCAGGGCGTCGGCGATCAGCCAGGTGTAGGCGGCGTGCATGGCCGCCGGCCGTTTGACCGCCTCGCGTGTCGGCCAGACCAGCAGTTCGAAATCCAGCCCCTTGTCGCCGAACCCCACCAGCCAGACCTGGCTCTTGCGCGCCTCGGTCTCGGGCAGGGTGAAGGGGCTGGCCCGGGCGCAGGCCAGAACCGCCTCGCGCACCCTGCCCCGGTCCGACCCATAGGCGACGGCGAAGGGTACATGGATGCGGCGGGTGTCGCCCTTCAGCGTCCAGTTGGTCACCGGCTGTTCGATGAAGCGCGAGTTCGGCACCAGGACATTGACGTTGTCATTGGTCCGCACCCGCGTCGCGCGCGGCCCGATCTCCATGATGGCGCCACGGATGCCGATGTCCTCGATCTCGATATAGTCGCCGACCGACACCATTCGGTCGAAGATCAGGAACAGGCCGGACACGAACTCCTTGACCACCCCCTGCAGGCCCAGGCCGACGCCGATGCCCACCGCGCCGGCGAAGACCGCAAGCGACGACAGGTTCAGCCCCGCCGCCGACAGGGCCGACATGACGCCGACGATGATGACGGCGTAACCCGACAGACGCTCCAGCAGGTACAGGGCCTGGCGGCTGCGTTCCGAACGCTCGCGCACCCGCCGCAGGGCGCGCGTCACCAGCCGCGCGACGATCAGGGCGACCAACAGGATGATCAGGGCGCTGACCAGGCCGCCGACAGTGATGCTCGCGCCCGCCACCCGAACGATCTGGGTGTCGTCGAGGGATTCGAGGCCGGCCTGGATGGGGGATGTCATAAGGGCGCAAGCGCGCGGCGAACGGCTCAGGTTCCAGAAAGCAACGAAGCCCGGCTGTTTTCACAGCCGGGCTTCTGGAAACTGGTGGAGCTTAGCGGAGTCGAACCGCTGACCTCTTGCATGCCATTAGGACTTTGTTCCTATTTCAAGGCTTTTCACGGCGTCTCATTTCGTTCCAAGCTACGAAAATGATTGGGAAAATAGCGAAACGTGGTACTGTATGAAATCAGCCGAAATGGGCCGCAAACGGCGTTTTTTGCTACCCATGCGCTACCTTTTTTGGAGCGTTTTGCATGCCAAAACTGACCCGGAAACTGATTGGAGAGCTTCCCGCTTCGGACGTCGAGTTCTGTGTCTGGGACACGCATGTCACGGGCTTCGGCGTGCGGGTCCGACCCGGCGGCGGGAGAAGCTACGTGCTCTTTTACAGGCTCGGCGGGCGCTTTCGGAAGCTCACGCTTGGCAAGGCCGATGGCGGCTACGGCCTTGATGAGGCCCGTGAGCGTGCAATCGAGAAACTCCAGGACGTCCGCGAGGGCATCGATCCTCAGGCTGAGAAGGTCGCCGATCGAAATGCGCTGACCGTCGCCGAGTTGACAGACCTCTATCTTGAGGAGGGGCCCGCACTAAAGCCGAACAAGAAGGAAGCCAGCTGGGTGACGAACCGGATCATGTTCGACTGCCACATCAAGCCGCTGATTGGCCGGCAGCTGGCCCGCGATATCACCGCCATGGACGTATCCCGAATGCAGCTCGACATCTCCCAGGGCAAGACCGCGCGGAACATCATGCTGGGCCATCGCCGCCGCTCGAAGGTGAGGGGCGGCAAACGCGTGGCCGCGATGGCGGTGATCACCCTCGGCGCCGTCTACGAGTTCGCGATCCGGGCCGAGTACCTTCAGAGGAACCCGACCAGGGGCGTGGAACGGTTCCAGACGGTGCGCAAGGAGCGATACCTGTCGGAGCGGGAGATCGCCGCGCTCGCCGAAGCCTTGGCGGAGTTCGAGCACGAAGACGAGCGTTACACCGTCATGGCGGATTCCGTCCGCTTGCTGATGCTGACGGGGTGTCGCAAGACCGAGATCCTCTCGCTCCAATGGGACTTCGTCGACTGGCAGAGGGGATGCCTACGGCTCCCCGAGTCGAAGACGGGCGCCAAGGTCGTTCCGCTGGCCGATGATGCCATTGCGGTGCTCAAACGGCGGTGGGACGAGACGCGGACGCCCGAACCCTCGCGAGGCCACAACTCTGGAGAGGCCGCGCTCGTGACCGGAGCAGGCTCGCCCTGGGTTCTCCCGGCGCTCAAGGGCGACGGGCATTTCGTGGGTCTTCCGCACCTCTGGATCAAGGTGAAGGCCAGAGCCGACACCATTCTTCAACGACGCATCAGCGAGCTGGGTGGCGATCCTCGGGAGGTTCGTTCGCTTGCGAACGTCCGCCTTCATGACCTGCGCCACAGCTTCGCGAGTTTCGCCATCGCGGACGGGGCGTCGCTATTCCTGGTGGGAAAGGTCCTGGGTCACAAGCAGGCGCGGACGACCGAGATCTACGCCCACCTCAGCGACGATCCGCTCAAGCTGGTCGCTAACCGGGCGGCGGCGCGTTTGTCGCAAGCGATGCGTTTCTAGCAGGCGATTCACGGCCCCTGTCGCACCCGCCGCCACCGCGTCGAAGTTTCAACCCAGTAGTCTGTCCATCGCGAAGTTGTGGATCGCCGTGCCGCGGACCTCGAAGTCTCGTCGATGAGATACGGTGAAGCCTTTGCGCTCAAACAGACCGCGGGCAAGTTCGCTGGCTTCGACATGAAGGCGGCGAATGCCGGCCTCGTTCGCCGTCACAATGAGCGCATCCAGTATCGCCGGGGCGACGCCGGTCCCCGCCGCATCCGGTCGGCAGTACAGGTGATCGATGTGTCCGTCAGCCTCAAGGTCGCCATAGCCCAGGATCTCGGTATCGAAAATCGCCGCTACCAGGGTGATCCGGCCGTCGCTCGCGCGGGCGTGAACCCGAGCCGGGTCCGCTGGAGCGGCCGCCCAGGCGGCGACCTGCTCCGGTGAATAGCGGCGCACGCCAAGCGTTCGCGCGGAGTCGAAAAACAGCCGCGCCATCTGGGGAGCGTCTGATGGCGTAGGGGCGAACGGTGAACGGCATCGCCAAACGTATAGTTTGCTCCCACTGACTGCGTCTATTATCTGTCGCCGTCAGATCATCGAGCCCCCAAGGACCGGAGACCAGAATGGCCGATCCCGTGAC
The DNA here is from genome assembly GCF_000698025.1 of Brevundimonas sp. EAKA. Taxonomy (NCBI): domain Bacteria; kingdom Pseudomonadati; phylum Pseudomonadota; class Alphaproteobacteria; order Caulobacterales; family Caulobacteraceae; genus Brevundimonas; species Brevundimonas sp. EAKA. Next base: position 9,822 of record NZ_JMQR01000108.1, read on the forward strand.
GCGCCCGCGAGGAGCGTCATGAGTGGAACAGGGATCGCCCGACTTGCACAAGCCTGACGGCTATGACGGCTATTGCACACCGCCAACGAACTGGACTCCTGCGGTCAGAACGAGTGGGCGCCTCGAGCCACGCTGGGCATGTTTTTGGCAGGAGTGAACGGGCGACAGAGCTATTCGACAAAGCTCAGTCGCCTGTTCGCGGGATCGAAGGGACCCGCAGAGGACCTGGCTCGGGGAGTCAACGCGGCGCTGGCCGTGCAGAAGGGCTCGTAGAAGGCATCTCGTCGTCCTCAGGCGACATCAATCTTCACTTGTATCACGCCTTTGATGGGTC
>NZ_JMQR01000109.1:0-10075 GCF_000698025.1 Brevundimonas sp. EAKA
TGCACCAATATTACTTTCGTTGTCTTTGTTTGTTGGGTTCCTGTGACACACGGGTTTAACAGTGTTCGTCCGTCGGCGGCGTCAAATGTGTATAAGAGGCAGCCGCCGCCTCCCGTGTCCGCTCCGCGCCCGAGGATCTGGAGCCGCGCCGCAAACACCGGCTGTCGCGCGAGCGGGACCCCATCGAGGCGCGCATCGACCTGCACGGCTTCGGCCGGTTCGAGGCCGAGGATCAGCTGCAGGCCTTTCTGACGTCGTGCCAGGCGCGGGGCATGCGGGCGGTCCTGGTCATCACCGGCCAGGGACGGCTGGGCGGCGGAGTGATCCGCGCCTCGTTCGGGGAATGGATGCAGTCGCCGGGCCTGCGCGGCGTCGTGTCCGGCTTCACCGTCGCCCATCAGAGGCACGGCGGCAACGGCGCCTTCTACGTCACCCTGAAGCGTAAGGCCTGAACGCGGAACGCCGTGCATGAAAAGGCCGGGACCGCGCGGCGGCCCCGACCTTTTCAGGCGCTTCGATTGGATTATTTGGCGGACAGCGCGCCGGCCAGGATCACGTCGATCTGCTTGCCCATATGGTCGGACAGGGCTTGAGCGTCCCATTCGTCATAGGCGGCGCGGCGGTAGTTCGACAGATAGGCGTCCCAGATCAGCTCGACCAGCAGGCGGATGTCGGCGTCCTTGTTCACCTCGCCCTTGGCGACGGCTTCCTGGAGGATGCCGCCGATCGCCAGCAGCAGGTTCTTGGTCGCGGCGCGGGCGCGCATCTCGGCGGCCAGGGGCTGGAACCACGACCGGGCGACGATGGCCTGGAACAAGGGCAACTGGTCCAGCGAGGAGTGATAGCCGGCGCTGAGGGCGCCTAGCAGTCGCTGGCGAACGGGTTCGCCCTGGGGCGCGCCCGCCGCGACCACCTCGGCCAGGCGGGTCATGTCCTCGGTCAGGACGGCTTCGAACAGTTCGGCCTTGTCCTGGAAGTTGGCGAAGACCGCCCCGGTGGACATGCCGGCGCCCTTGGCGATGTCGCGGATCGTGGCCGGCTCATAGCCGCGCTCGGCGAACAGGGAGCGGGCGGCGTCCAGAACCTTCTGGCGAGTCCGGACCTTGGCGGCCTGACGGCGGTTCAGGCGGGGAGCGGCTTCGGTCGAGAGAACGGTATCGGTCATGAAATCAGGCTTTTACTCTACGCATTTCGGAAGCCCTGACGGCCCGAAGTTGACTGGGTCAGTCGCTTAGACCGCGAGGCGAGACGTTATGTTGCTTCGCCCGCCAACCGCGCGATGCTGAAGCAGGGCTTGCATCACGGAACCATGACGAAAATGGGTCGCAAAAGCTAATGTCGCGGTTAACGGCCCGATTTCTAAGCTTAACTGTTATGGTTACCTGTCCCCATCTGAGGCATTCTCAACGCGCGGGTGGTTCTACTGCGTCCTCCGGCGGGTATGGCGGCCTGGAAGGTCCGGCGAAACTGATCCCGCTTCTCGTGGATCGAGGCCAGCACCAGGCCCATGGGCACGCCCAGATCGACCAGGGTGTTCTCCGCCAGCTGCAGGCTGGCCTCGGTCGTTTCGGGCACCGCGTCGGTGACGCCCAAGGCATAGAGGCGCGCCGCATGTTGGTCGTCGCGGGCGCGGGCGATGATGATCAGGTCGTCGCGCAAGGCGCGAGCCGTGGTCACCACCTCGTCCACCTTGGTCGGGGCGTCCATGGTGACGATCAGGGCGCGGGTGGACAGGACGCCGCAATGCGCCAGCATCTCGGCGCGACCCGCGTCGCCGTAGAAGACGTCGAATCCGTCGCGACGTCCCGCCGCCACGGCGGCGGCGTCGGTGTCCAGGGCGATGAAGGCCTGGTCGTGTTCCTTCAGCAGCTCCCCGATCAGTCGTCCAACCCGGCCGAAGCCGACGATGATGACGGCGCCGTCGGCCTGTTCCGGCGGGGCTGCGCCCTCGGGCGTGGTCGGCAGGGCCGGCGCCTTTTCGCGCGACAGCCTCTGGCCCAGCAGGGCCAGGAGGGGAATGGAGAAGATGCTCAGGGTCGCCGACAGGGCCACGGTGCTGGTCAGGGCCGGCGGGGCGATCCCCTCGACCATGCCGGTGGCGAAGACCACGAAGGCGAACTCGCCCGCCGGCGCCAGGACCAGGGCGGTCTCCAGCGCCGGGCGCGCGCCCAGGCCCCACAGGCGCGCCAGGCCGAAGATGACGCCGGTCTTGACCACGGTGATGGCCAGGGCCAGGCCGAACAGCAGGACCGGATTGGCCGCGACCGCGCCCAGGTCCAGGCCCAGGCCGACCCCGACGAAGAAGACCCCCAGCAAAAGACCCTTGAACGGTTCGATGGAGACCTCGACCTCGCGCCTGAACTCGGTCTCGGCCAGAAGCACCCCGGCGACCAGGGCGCCGATGCTCATCGACAGGCCGCTGGCCTGGGCCGCCAGTCCGGCGACCACCACGACCAGCAGGCTGGCGGCGACGAACAGCTCGCCGCCCTGCGCCGACTTGCGCGCCTGGGCCACCGAGCGGAACATCGGCCGCAGCACCACACGACCCATAAGAACCAGCAGGCCCAGGCCGATGGCGGCCGGCACCAGGGTGAACAGCGACCGTCCCAGAACCGCCGGATCCAGCGACCCGCCCGCCTGGGCGACCGCAGCCATCACGCTGACGGTGATCAGGATGGGCGCGACCGACAGATCCTGGGCCAGCAGAATGGCGAAGGTCGACCGACCGACCGTACCCTTCAGCCGCCCGCTTTCGGCCAGGACCGGCATGACGACCGCCGTCGAGGACAGGGCCAGGCCCATGCCCAGCACCGCGGCGCTGACCAGGCTCTGGCCCAGCAGCACGAACAGGCCCGCCAGCACGAGGGTGCAGACGACGACCTGCATCAGCCCCAGGCCGAAGACGAGCCGCCGCATGGCGCGCAGCCGCTCCCACGACAGCTCCAGCCCGATCATGAACAGCAGGAAGGCGACGCCCAGTTCCGACAACTGCGCCAGCTGAACCGGATCGCTGATGGTGAAATAGGAGAGCCAGGGAAGCGTGTCCGAAAACCGCGCCAGCCCGCTGGGGCCCAACACCACCCCGGCGGCCAGAAAGCCCAGAACCGGACTGATCTTCAGTCGGTTGACCAGGGGTACGATCACCCCCGCCGCCGCCAGGAAGACCACCAGATCCTTGTAGTCTGCGCCGTGCCCCTGCATTCGCCCTCCGTATCCCCGGCATGTGACCCGGAACCGCCGTCCCTGGCGAGACGTCGCGACCGTTTCATGAACTTTTTTTAAGGCGACAGCCCCAACCTCGGGTCTAGGGTCCGCTCCAACCTGCCCGCTTCAGGGGTGGAACCTAGGATACAGTGATGAAAAGACTGCTTATCGGCGCCGCTGTCGGCGCCCTTTTGGCGCCTGCCGCCGCCTTCGCCCAGGACATCGACCACGACCACGCCTGTATCGACGAGACCTGCTCGATCGTCTCGCTGTTCTCGGGCGAGGAGACCGCAGCCGGCTGGCAGGGCGTGGACGCCCCCCGCTACGGAACCTGGGGCTTCGATCTGAACGGCCGCGACACCTCGGTGAACCCGGGCGACGACTTCTTCCGCTACGCCAACGGCGCGGCCTTCGACAAGCTGGTCATCCCCTCGGACCGCACCAGCTACGGCTCCTTCGCCCTGCTGCGCGAACTGTCGGATAACCGGATGAAGGAACTGGTCACGGGTCTGGCCGCACGCACCGACCTGACGCCCGGCTCGGATGAGGCCAAGGTGGCCGACGCCTATCGGTCCTATATCGACCAGGCGCGCATCGATCAGCTGGACGCCCAGCCGCTGCAGCCCTATCTGGCCGCCATCCGCGCCGCCGACAGCCATGATAAGATGGCCGTCTACATGGGCCAGACGGTCGGCCGTTTCGGCGGCTCCTTCTTCGGCACCGGCATCACCATCGACGCGAAACAACCGACCCGCTACGTTGTCTCGACCGGTCAGTCGGGCATCGGCCTGCCCAACCGCGACTATTATCTGGACGCCCGCTACGCCGACAAGAAAGAGAAGTATCAGGCCTATGTCGCCGACATGCTGGGCATGATCGGCTGGGCGAACCCGGTCGAGACCGCCGCCCAGATCGTCGCTCTGGAGACCAAGATCGCCGGGGCGCACTGGACGCCGGTCGAGAACCGCAACCGCGACAAGACCTATAACGAGGTCACCATCGCAAAACTGACCCAGGATGCGCCCGGCTTCGATTGGCAGGCCTATTATGATGCGGCCGAACTGGGCGGCGTGCCCCGCCTGATCGTGCGTCAGGACACGGCCATGCCCAAGATCGCGGCCCTCTACGCCGAGACGCCGATCGAACTGCTCCAGGCGTGGGAAGCCTTCCACACCGCCGACGACATGGCCCCCCTGCTGTCGCAACGGTTCTCGGACGCCCAGTGGGGCTTCCGCTCGCGTGACCTGTCGGGCCAGCCGGAACAGCGCACCCGCGAGAAGCGCGCCATCTCCTTCGCCGAGGGTTCGCTGGGCGAGGCGACGGGCCGGCTCTATGTCGCCCAGTATTTCCCGGCCGAGTCCAAGGCCAAGATGGAAGACCTGGTCGCCAATCTGCGCACCGCCCTGTCGCACCGCATCGACAACCTCAGCTGGATGGGCGACGAGACCAAGGCGGCGGCCCAGGAGAAGCTGCGGAAATTCACCGTCAAGATCGGCTATCCGGACAAGTGGCGCGACTATTCCGGCCTTGATATCCGTGCAGACGACCTGGTCGGCAACGCCGAGCGGCGCGGTCTGTTCGAGTGGAACTACGACCTCGCCCGTCTGAACGACCCGGTCGACAAGACCGAATGGGGCATGACGCCGCAGACGGTGAACGCCTACTACAACTCGGCCAATAACGAGATCGTCTTCCCGGCCGCCATCCTGCAACCGCCCTTCTTCGATCCGAACGGCGACCCGGCGGTCAACTACGGCGGCATCGGCGGCGTGATCGGCCACGAGATCGGCCACGGCTTCGACGACCAGGGCTCCAAGTCCGACGGCGACGGCGTGCTTCGCAACTGGTGGACGCCTGCGGACAAGGCCAATTTCGAGGCCCTGACCGCCCGTCTGGGCGCGCAATACGCTACCTACGAACCGATCGCCGGCTACACCATCAACCCCGGTCTGACGATGGGCGAGAACATCGGCGACGCCTCGGGCGTGGCCGTGGGTCTTGAGGCCTATCATCTGTCGCTGGCCGGAAAGCCCGCCCCGGTGCTGGATGGAACGACCGGCGACCAGCGCTTCTTCTACGGCTGGGCCCAGGTCTGGCAGTCGAAATATCGCGACGAGGCCCTGAAGCAGCAGGTCGCCACCGATCCGCACTCGGCCGCCCAGTTCCGGGTCATCGGCCCGCTGCGCAACGTCGACGCCTGGTACGACGCCTTCGACGTCGAGCCGGGGACCAAATACTATCTGACGCCGGAAGAGCGCGTCCGCATCTGGTAGGCGGCGCCCATTCGAGAACGGAAAAGGCCGGGGTTCGCCCCGGCCTTTTTCATGGCGGACGCCTCGACAAATCGCCCCGGAAACCTCGAGACCACATCGAAATAGTCTACATATTGTCCATGGCGCGGGCGGCTCCAGGCGCGAAAAAGCCCGCTGCGGGGGATACATCGCAGCGGGCTTTCGCGCTCTTTGAAGAGCGGACGTTTCCTCCCCGAAACGCCTTCGAGTGCTGCGCGCTTGAGCAACGCTTGCCCTCGAGTGAGTTCATTTGGCCTATCGGACCCTGCGGCGTCAACGCACGTATCGGGCGGAGTCGAACTTTCTTCGACTTATCATTGATAAGTCATATTTCGCGCAAGTTATTCTCGAAGCTTATTCGATAATAGCCTTGATCGCAGCGATCAGGCCCTCCCGAGGGATCTTCATCTGGCCCGGACGCTCGGCCTTCCAGGCGTCGTTGTCGGTGATGGCGGCGGCCGCGGCGCGGCCGGCGGCCAGGTCCTTGATGGTGACTTCGCCCGCCGCAATCTCATCGCCGCCCAGGATGACGACGGCCGGAGAACCGCGACGGTCGGCGTATTTCATCTGGGCCTTCATGCCCGCACGGCCCAGATAGAGCTCGGCGGCGATACCGGCGGCGCGCAGTTCGGCGACCGCGGCCAGATAATGAGCCATGTCGTTGTCGGAAAAGACGATGACGACGACGGGGCCGCGCACGGCGTCTTCCGCCCCGCGGCCGGCGGCGCGCAGGGCCGAGGCCAGGCGCGAGACGCCGAAGGAGAAGCCGGTGGCGGGCACGCTCTGGCCGGTGAAGCGGGCGACCAGATCGTCATACCGCCCGCCGCCGCCGATGGAGCCGAACCGGACCGGACGGCCCTTGTCGTCAACGGTGTCCAGCAACAGTTCGGCCTCGAACACCGCGCCGGTGTAATATTCCAGCCCACGCACGATGGTGGGATCGAACTTCACCGCCTCCTGGCCGACCCGCATGGCGCCCAGCGCCCGGTCGATGGCGGCCAGTTCGTTCAGCGCCGCCTCGCCCGCCGCGCCCAGGTCGCCCGAACGGGCGACGGCCTCCAGGGTCTCGGCTCGTGACAGGCCCGGCGTATTGGCCGAGGCCAGGAAGGCCTCGATGGCGGCCGTCACCCTGGCCGGCAGGCTTGCGCCCTTGGTGTAGTCGCCGGAGTCGTCCAGCCGGCCTTCGCCCAGCAGTTGGACGACGCCGTCCCAGCCCAGCCGGTCGAACTTGTCGATGGCGCGCAGGGCCGTCAGCAGCTGGCCCGCCTCGGTCACGCCGCCGGCGTCGAACAGACCGTCGAACAGCTTGCGGTTCGAGACGCGGATCTGGGCCTGGCCCGCATCAAGGCCGGCGGCGCCCAGACCCTCGCAGGCCATGGCGATGATCTCGGCGTCGGCCTCGGGCCGGTCCGAACCCACGGTGTCGGCGTCGCACTGCCAGAACTCGCGGAACCGGCCCGGCCCTGGCTTCTCGTTGCGCCACACCGGCCCATAGGCGTAGCGGCGGAACGGCTTGGGCAGGGTCTCCCAGGTCTGGGCCGCGAACCGGGCCAGAGGGGCGGTGTGGTCGTAGCGCAGGGCCATCCACTCGCCCGGCTCGTCCGAACCCGCATCGTCCTGGAGCGCGAACACGCCTTCATTGGGCCGGTCGGCGTCGGGCAGGAATTTGCCCAGGGCGTCGGCGTATTCGAAGGCCGGGGTCTCCAGCGGCTCGAAGCCCCAGCGCTCATAGACCTCCGACACGCGCGCCACGATGCGGCGTTCGGCGGTCAGGTCGCGGCCGCGCTTGTCGGCGAAGCCGCGCGGATTGCGGGCGAGGGGTCGAAGGGGGGCGTCATCGGTCATGGCGCGCGCTTAAGCCAAGGGGGAGATGATCGCAACGTATCGCCGGCGGCCATGCAGGGCGCATACGCCTGTGAATTGCAGGCAGCCTGTTGTTCCTGCAAAGAAAAACCGGACCGCGAAGGAACAAAGGCGAAACGCTGTCCGTTGTTTCGCGCCATGACCCCACACGCCGTCCTCGTCTCCAAGACCTGCATCACCTCCGATCACCGGACCATCCGGTGGTGGGAATGCGAATTGGTCGATGAGGACGGCGCCCGACGCATCCGCGAACAGGCCTTCTTCTCCATCGGCGAAGCTCGATCCTGGGCGTCGTCCCAGGGCTATCCGGTCGAGGAGGCGTCTTTGCCCGGGGGGCGGACGTCAAGGCCTTGGGTCCCGTCGCCGACGTGATCTGAGCCCGTCGCGGGCCGATCAGGGCTCCAGCGTCTCCACCGTCAGATTGCCGTTCGTATAGACGCAGATCTCGGCGGCGATCTTCATGGCCTTGCGGGCGACGGCCTCTGCGTCGAGGTCGGTCTCCTCGATCAGGGCGCGGGCGGCCGACAGGGCGTAGTTGCCGCCCGAGCCGACGGCGGCGACCCCGTGTTCAGGCTCCAGCACGTCGCCGACGCCGGTGACGGTGAAGATCGACGACTTGTCGGCGACCAGAAGCATGGCCTCCAGCCGGCGCAGATAGCGGTCGGTGCGCCAGTCCTTGGCCAGGTCGACGCAGGCCCGCGCCAACTGGTCCGGATACTGCTCCAGCTTGGCCTCCAGCCGTTCGATCAGGGTGAAGGCGTCGGCTGTGGCGCCCGCGAAGCCGGCCAGCACCTTGCCGCCCGCCAGGGTCCGCACCTTGCGCGCCGCGCCCTTGACGATGGTGGGCCCCATGGAGACCTGACCGTCGCCCGCGATGACGGTGCGGCCGTTCTTGCGCACCGCCAGAATGGTGGTGCCGTGCCAGTCGGGAAAATTCGATTGAGTCATGATCCGCAGATGGCGCGACGGGCCTCGTCGATCAAGAGCGCGCGACGCCGGATAACGTCGTCATATTTATACCCATGTTTCTCTTATAACGCGCCATCCTTGACCGGAAGATCCGACATGGGAGATCGAAAATTGCTCTATCGCGTGCTTCTCGTGAGTGAAACAGTCGCGGCGGTTGAACGCTCGCCCTTGATGCTGGCTGACATTCTCGGCGCGTCTGAACGCAACAACCGTCGCGACATGATCGGCAGCGCCATGATGTTTCATGAGGGTCAGGCCGCCATGATGCTGGAAGGCATGCGCGCGGACCTCGATCGGTTGATCGCGCGCCTTCTTTCGGACGGTCGTCACCGAAATCTCAAGATCGTCGAGGATCGCCCCATCGTGCACCGTCGTGTGGCCGAGCCGGTCAAGCTCAACGCCATGTCGCCTCATCAGGCGGGCGAATATCTGGGCGGTCGCCGACTGGACCAGCTCGCCGCCTCGGTGCTGGAGCGGCTGTTGTCCTGCGACGGATTGCGTGTCTCGAGCTGTGCGGTCTGACGCCTTTGCTGCGTGTTTCGTTAACTCTATGGCCTTACTTCGGTCCTTGTGGCTGTAAATTGTAAAAGCGTAAGAGTAATCAATGAGTTTGTTCCGTATTGTCTATGTCAGCGACGCCGTGGGCGACGCGGGCGTGGGCCTGCTGCCCCTGATCGACATCATCGGCGCGTCGGACCGGAACAATCGCCGGGATCATGTGACCGGGGTGCTGATGCGCCACGACGGCCGGTTCTTTCAGGCCATTGAGGGCGCGCGGGTCGACCTGGATCGGTTGATGGGCCGGCTGCGCGCCGATCGACGCCACACCAATATCCGCATCCTCGCCGAGCTTGTGATCGATCAGCGCCTGTTCCCGGGGTGGGCCATGGCCCAGACGGACGCGTCGCCGGGGCTGGAGCGCCTGCTGGCCGAGGGGCTGGATCATACGAGCGTGAGCGCGAGCGCCGACAGGATCGTGTCGGAGGCGAGCCGGAGCCTGGCCGCCGTCTCCTGAGGCCTCGCGCCCAAGCCTGCCGCTCGCTAGAGAAGGGCATGGTTTTCTCTGAAGACGAAGTCGAACGCTACGCCCGGCATCTGGTCCTGTCCGAGATCGGGGGGCCGGGCCAGCAGGCCCTGAAGCGCGCGCGGGTGCTGATCGTCGGGGCCGGCGGCGTGGGCGCACCGGCGGCCCTCTATCTGGCCGCAGCCGGCGTCGGGACGTTGGGTCTGATCGACGACGACGTGGTGGGTTTGTCGAACCTGCAGCGCCAGATCGCCTTTTCCACGCCCGAGGTGGGCCGGCCCAAGGTCGAAGCGGCCGCCGAACGCCTGGGCGGGCTGAACCCGCATGTGACGATCCAGACCTTCGCCGAACGGCTGACGCCGGACAACGCCGCCGATCGGATCGGCGGTTTCGACATCGTGCTGGACGGGACCGATGATTTCGAGACCCGGCTGATCGTCAACGCCGCCTGTGTGGCGGCCGACAAGCCTCTGGTCTCGGGCGCCCTGGGGAGATGGAGCGGCCAGGTGGGGGTGTTCGCCGGTCGGCCCTGTTACCAGTGCCTAGTGCCCGAGGTTCCGCCGGACGCCGAGACCTGCGCCCGTGTCGGCGTGGTCGGCGCCCTGGCGGGCGAGGTCGGGTCGATGGCGGCGCTGGGGACGCTCCCGCCGATCAACCGGGCGGGGGCGCGCCTCGCCGGCGGGCCCGTGCTCTGCGACGTCCTGGCGGCGGCCGGGCGGGTGGG